>JAGVLI010000082.1 GCA_020054355.1 Planctomycetales bacterium
GCTCTTCCGATCTAGCGTCCCCAGCCGCGCGACCGCCCCGGGAGGCAGCGGGTCGCCGTGAAGGTCCGTGTGAATCGGTTGCTTGCCCGCCGGCGGTTTTTCGTCCGCGGTTGCCAGCGAATGGGCGAGTACGACGCCCCACGCCGCAGCCAGGCCAAAGACCCAGGACCGAATCAGTGAAGGTGCAACCATGACAACTCGCTCAGATAGACAGCAGATCCAGTGGCCATGCTCAAGGTAACGGGGTGTCCCGTCGCCGTCCAGAGACGGCCTTCCTGGCATGGCTCCTTTGCTTCGGCCCCCAGTATAATATAATGGGGCCGCGGCGCGATGGCCTGACTACTACCTGGAGTATCGCACCATGCCAATCCGTGGCAACTGCCTCAAAGTGGCCATGTGTGTCGTCGCGATGACGCTGTGCGGGCCGGGAGCCGCTGATGACGCGGGTACACCGCCCGTCGATGTCTTCGGCGACTCGATGCCGCAAGGCGCCGTTGCCCGGCTGGGAACGGTCCGCTTTCGCCATTTCTGGGGCACCAACTCGGTCTGTTTTTCCCCCGACGGCAAGCTGCTCGCCGCCGCGAGTTCCGGAAGGCCAGGCGCGCCGTACAGCGGCGCGATCGCTTTGTTCGACGCCGGCACGGGGAAGCAAGTCCGCCTGATTGGGGGAGACATCGGGCAGATTTCCTGTCTGGCGTTCTCTCCGGACGGCAAGGTACTGGCCTCCGGTGGCAATGCCTGCGAAGTCCAGTTCTGGGACGTGGCAACCGGCAAGCCTTCGCGTCGGATCGAATTTCAGGATTGCGGCTCGATCTACGCGCTGGCCTTCGCGCCGAATGGAACCCAGGTACTCGCTGCCAGCTGGAAGAAAGGAGTCGGCATCTGGGACGTCGCCAGCGGCCGCCCGCAAGGTTCGTTCACCGGCCACAAGGAGGAAGTCAACGCGGTCGCCTGCTCCCCCGACGGCAAGCTCGTCGCTTCCGGCGGCGCCGAGAAGCGGATCTTCGAACGCGAGCTTGCCATTGCGAACGGCGAGAAGGTTGCGACCGTTCGTCTCTGGTCGTCGGCCAGCCGCGAAGAAGTCCGGCAATTCACCGCGCCGACATGGAGCGTTCGGTCTGTTGGTTTCTCGCCCGATGGCAAATGGGTCATCGCCGGCTGCTACGGCGACGTGATCTCGGTGTGGGACGTGGCGATGGGGCGCGAAGTCCGGCGTTTCGCGGGCCGCGCCCCGTCGATCGCGGTTTCTCCCGACGGCGCCATGCTCGCGGCTGGCGGGGCCGGAGAGGAAGGAACTCAACCGCGCACCATCCGGCTGTGGGAATTGGCCACCGGCAAAGAAATACGTTGCCTGCCGACTCTGCAGGACGACCTGACTTCGCTGGCATTTTCGCCGGACGGACGGATGCTAGTAGCGGGGAGCCATCCCAACGTGATCTGCCTGTGGGATGTCGCCACCGGAAAAGAACGGTTCCCGGCACAGTCGCACCAGGGGACGGTCCACTCACTGGCGTTCTTACCGGACGGCAGCCTGGGCACAGTGAGCAGCGACACCACGGTTCGCTTCTGGGAGGCGTCGACCGGAAAGGAAATCCGGCGGTGGCCTGGCGGTCAGGGCGCCCTGTGGTATCTGGCCGTATCACCCGATGCCCGGCTCGTCGCCACGGGCGGCGCGGACCGGACCGTTCGAGTGCGCGAGAGTCCCACGGGCAAAGAATGGCACCGGTTCGCTGACGGCATCGGCTGGTGGCAGGCCGCTTGTTTCTCGCCGGACGGCCAACACCTCGTCACGGGGGATCAAAAAGGCACGATTCGGGTTCGTGCCGTCGGTACGCCGGAAATCCTGCGAACCGTTCGCGAAGGCGAGCGCTGCCTGCAAACGGCCCCCGTCCTCTCGCCAGATGGCAAGCTCCTCGCCGCCTGCTTGAACCAGCGGGTCCGCGTCGATGGCTACAAGTACTGGCTCTGCGTATGGGAAACCGAGACGGGGAAGAAGCGGGTGGAACTCGAAGCCTGGGATTGCAGTTCGCTTGCCTTCTCCCCGGATAGCTTGACGCTGGCGGTCGGCATCACCGATGTATCCACGGGAAACTACCAGCACTACATCCGGCTGTGGGACGTCGTTTCCGGCAAGGAAGTCGGCCGCCTTTCAGGATACCAGCCGCGCCTGGCCTTTTCGCCCGACGGCCAGACCCTCGCCTCCGCGGAACGGGATGCGGTCATACGCCTGTGGGAAGTCCGCACGGGCAAGGAGCGCTGCCAGTTCCGCGGGCACCAGGGCGACATCGCGTCGCTGGCATGGTCTCCCGATGGTCAACGGCTTGCTTCCGGAAGCGAGGACAGCACGGCCCTGGTCTGGGACTTTGCCTGCCGGTCCCCCGAAGCTCGGACGCCGAAAGCGCCGTTGCCCGATGGTGCGTTGGCGGAACTCTGGGCCAAGCTGGCCGGAGATGATGCGGTGGCAGCCTACCAGGCGATCGGCATGCTGGCTGCGCACCCGAAGCAAGCCGTCCCCTTCTTCAAAGCCCGGCTGCCGCTGGGTCAGCCAACGCAGATTGGAACATTGATTGCAAACCTGGACAGCGACACGTTCGCCGTTAGGGAACAAGCATCGGCGGAGTTGGCGAGGCTGGGCCAACTTGCCGGGCCGGCGCTGCGCAAGGTCCTGGCACGCAGGCCGTCTCCGGAAGTCCAGCAGCGAGTGGATGCACTCGTGCAGGGCCTGGAAGAGAAGACGTGGCCACCGGAAACAATGCGCAGCTTGCGAGCAATCGAGGTACTCGAACATGCCCGTTCGAGCGATGCCAGGGCCTTGCTGGAGAAACTGGCCGGCGGCGACCCCGAATCCCGGCTGACGCAGGAAGCCAGAGCGGCGCTGGCGCGGCTGGCGCGTCGTGCAACCGATCGGCCGTGAGAAACAAGCTGGCGCGGAGAGAGAACCCATGCCGACCGTACGCCACGCCCGCACCTGTTTGGGACTATTCACCATTGGCGTTGCCGTGCTGGCCCTCGGCATGGCGGAGCCAGACCGCAGGCCGGCACCCCTGTTTCAGGGGACCGGGCTTCCCGAGCCGCCCCAGCAGCAGCAGCCCTGGAAGCCGCCGACGACCAATCTGTCTCCCACATTGTTGTCGGCGACGACCGCGCTGTTCGATGCGGGGCTGGCCGACCCGCGCGGCTGCGATTACCGCGCCATCGAAGTCGGCGTCGGCAGTGTCTGGGGCGGCAGCGGCATCGTAAAAACCCACGGCTGGGTGTTGCCCGCCGATCCGAAAGAAAAACAACGATTTGCCGTCTGCTGGAACGGGCTGGTTTATCCCGTCATTTCGGTGGGCGATCCAGCCGACCTGAAAGCAGATGTCCTGGCCGTCGTCATGGCGGATGAAGAGCGTCGGGCCGCCCATGCCAAGGAACGGCCGGACTGGCCTTTTACTCGTTTTCATGTCGGGCACTTTGAACGAGATGCCGTTGCGCACGAAGGCATCAAGCCGCTGATGGTCTGCCTGTTGCTCCGCCTGAGAGAAAGCGAACTGGCCGCCAAGGTCTGGACGGCCTGGATTGCGGAGAAGCCGGACGAAGCAGACCCGTATCTGATGCTGGCCGGCCACTGGGCGTGGGCGCTGTTCGAGCGCGCTGTCGGTGCGCATATTCGAGGCGACGACCCGCTGGCGCTGGCTAGCGTCCGGCCATTGACCGCGATCCAGAAAGCGGTCGAGTCCGAGGCGGAGAAGCGTGGTATCGAGCGGCCGTATAGCTTTCGCCGTGACCCGAAGCCGGCCCCCTACCTCAACTTTCTCGATCCGTTGCCGGCATTGCTGGCCGATCAGGAGCGGCGGGCGAAAACCGCGGAGCGATGCAAAGAGCGCCGCGCCGAGTTGCAGAAAACCACGGACAAGGCCAAGCGCATTGCGTTGCTGATCGAAGAGCTGGAAGAAGTGGCCGCCCGGCAATGGGGCCAGCCCGGCGGTGTCAACCTGGCCGATGATCCCATCGTGCAGGCGCTCGTCGATATCGGTGATGACGCCGTCGAGCCGCTTCTGAACTGCCTGGAAAATGACAACCGGCTGACGCGCTCGGTGCATTTTCATCGCGATTTCAGCCGGCATCGCTCCATTCTCGGGGTCCACGAGGCAGCCTACGTCGCCCTGGCGAACATCTTGCAGACCTCGTTCTTCGGCGTGGCCGCCACGGGAGACAACCTGACGTCGCGCGGCGGGAAAGGCCGCAAGCAAACGGCCGACAACATCCGAGCTTACTGGCAGCGGTTCAAGGGCGTGCCTCTGGAAGAGCGCTGGTATCGCCTCCTGGCCGACGACAAGGCCCCGTCGGGCCACTGGCTGCAAGCGGCCGCCAGCATCGTGCAGCCCGCCAACGCGCAAAACGTGCGCGGCAGCATGGTCTTTGCCACCTGGATCGAGACACCGGGCAAGCCGGCCAAGCTCCGCGGCGAGGTGCTCCGCAAGAAGACGGACCCGAGCGTCGGCGAACTGCTCAAGAAGCGATTGCGCGAGCTGGCCGCACGCGATGATCGTTCCATGTCTGACCTGAGCGAGCTGGCCCACAACCTCGGCGCCTGGGAAGGCAAGGCGGCGCTGAACGACCTGCGCTGGTTCTGCGGCCTGGTGGAACAACACACGATCGCCAAGGGGAATGAATATGGCGGATTGATCTACCGGCTGTGCAAACTGTACGACAAACGCCGGGAACTGGGCGACAAGAACTTGCTGACCGATTACGCGGCCTGGATCACCGGCATGAAGTTCGAGAACAGCAAGGACGGGATTCCCCAGATGTTCGAATTGATGTACACCCACCCCGATGATCCGGAGATCATCAAAGCGGCCGAGCAGATGTTTGGTCGCCCTGACTCGCCCTGGGTCCCGTTGTTGTCGCCGGGGCATGGCTATCACACGCATCGCCTGCTGGAAATGCCGATGCTCGGCGTTCCCGCCTTTCGCAAGATGATCCTGGCCGCCCTGAACGACAAATCGCGGGCCGGCACCGTGACCATTCTCGAAGGCGGGCAGACGAAGGTCGAAACGACGGTTGTCTGGTCGAACGGCGCCTTTGCGGACAAGTTCGATCCGCTGACACCCAAACCGGGAACCCGCGTCGCCTTCCGGGTTTGCGACCATTACGCGGCGGCAATCGCCGGGAGCGGACTGCCGCGCTGCCGGCTGTACTGGCCCGAGGCCAAGCGCGATGAGGCGGTGGCCCGGTGTGCCGCCCGGCTGCGGCAATACGGCGACCGCTTCAAGCCCGATGAAAACGTGAAACTGCCGGCCGCCTTCGCTTTCAAACACCGCGTCATGATCTTTCCACTGCTCGACCGGCCTGCCACGGCCGACGACGTCAAGAGCGGCCGGGCCATCTTCGCTCTTCCTCCCGAAGAGAAGCCGCGCCTTTGGAAGTTGCCTTCCCGTCCGCTGGCGGCTACCTGGGTGACACTCAAGGATTATCCCTATGAGCAAAGCTGGTCCAGCACTTCCGGCGAGCGCGGCACAGACCTCGTGTACGATCGAGATGGCCTCGTCTGGCAGGCGGAGGAAATCGAGCGCGGCGGCAAAGTGCAGCGCTACTTCGGCTTCGTCGGCAGCCATGTCATTGCCAGGGTCCCCGCGGAGGAGATCGAGTTTCCCGGCGAAGCTCCCTGGGGGCACCTGTCGCGCGGCCTCGATGGGCAGGTCAGCACGCCTGGCACGGTCGTGAAGGACGGCACCACGACTTTTGCGAAGCTCGCGGTCGGGGACAAGCTGCCGGTGACGCTGACCCTGCGCAATCGCAAGGCCGTCGAGCAGTCCGTGCCGGGGGTGTACCTCCAGAAAGTGGGCGACAAGCCGTCACTCCACCCCGGCATCGACTTCCGGCTCTGGCATGCGCCCCTCAAAGTATCGCCGCTCGGCCAACCGATCCGGCCCTTTTTGCACGATAGCGACTGGAGGGAACTCAAGCCAAAGACAGCGCTTCGCTTCAAGCCCGGCGAGCGGACCAAGGTCCTCGCCCCGCTCGAAGAGCTAACCGCGTTTGAAGTCGATCTGACCGACCTGTTCGAGATCACCGACGAAGGCTTCTACTTCTTCGAGATGTCCTTTAAGGCGAAGGAAGCTGGTTTGGCCGACGGCAAACTGTTCAGCAATGAATTTCAGCTGGGTAAGAGGCCCCAGGGTGAGGGCGTCAAGTGATTTGGGCGTAACCTTCCGGGGCCAAAAAAAGCGGCCGGTTACGCCTATTTTATTTGGGCTGCCCGACTTCAGATCCGCCCCGCCAAACTCGACGATTACCTATGGCCGGGCCAGAGGATGGCGGTCGTGTCCGTTCCCCCTGAGATCACTTCCCCGCGCGGTGAAACGGAAATAGCCGTCACAATGCCCCTGTGCCCCGTGTGAGTCGTCACGACTTTGCGTTTCTCAGCATCCCAACGGATGAGCTTACCATCCGCGGTGCCCACGAGGATTGACTTGTTATCGACACCATGGGCGAGGGCAGTAATTTCGCCGGGGCCGATCTCGACGCGCTGGCGAAGTTCGCCCTTGTCGACGTCCCAGAAGCCCAGGATCATCGCCTGCCCCGGACCGGCGCCGTCACCGGCAAGAGGGGACATGACTTGCTTTTCACCAGGGGTGAGCAGCAGTGGACCGGCATCCGTCCGGCCGCCATCACTGCGCCAGACCTCGGTGCCTTTTTCGACATTCCAGCAAACCAGCGCGCCCGATCGATCCCGGCTCACAAGCCGGCCAGCGGAGTTGAAGCGGAGGGCACAGGTAGGAGCGCCAGACCCCTTGAGCACTCGGAGCGGTTTCCTGGTCGGCACGTCCCACAAC
The DNA here is from genome assembly GCA_020054355.1 of Planctomycetales bacterium. GTDB lineage: Bacteria > Planctomycetota > Planctomycetia > Gemmatales > Gemmataceae > JAGVLI01. The sequence continues at coordinate 6,822 of JAGVLI010000082.1, forward strand.
TCGATTGGGCCGGTGACCCTGCCGGCAGCCAGGGTTTTACCGTCAGGCGAGAGTGTCATGGCCGGATGGGGTGCGCTCTGTTCATCATTCAATTCGAAGGTCTTGACACCGGTCGTTAGGTCCCAGGCGCGAATCGTCTGGTCATAGAGACCAGTTGAAAACAACGTCTTGCCATCCCTGGCGAGAACGATGGCGGAAACGCCGCCTTCGTGCGCTATCAATCGCCGAAGTGGGATTGACTTGCCGATATCCCAGCTGCAAATACTACCGTCGAGACTGGCTGTGACAGCGGTGCCGTCGGGAGCCCAAGCCACGTCCGAGATCGCTGCGCTGTGGTCGCCGCTGCCGGGTACCGGCTTGCCGGTTTTCGTGTCCCACAGGCAAATCACCTGGCTGGCTCCTGCTCCAGCAAGCTTCCCATCGGGCAGGAAGGCGAGAGCACGGAGATTCACTCCGTCCGCAGGGATGGCCTGGGCGCGCTTGCCGGTTGCAATTTCCCACAGTTCCACATCGCGATCAGTGGCCAGCGCGACGAATGCGCCAGTCGGGTCGACTGCCAGCAAGCCCGAGCGTTGGACTGGAAAGGCGGCGAGTTGTCGGCCCTCGGGAATGCTCCAGACCATCAACGTGGGCCGCCGCTTTTCATCGCTGACGACCCCAGCTAGCCGCCGGCCGTCCCCCGAGCAGGCCAGCGACTCGAGCGCCGACGTGACGACGACTAGCTTCTGCAGCTCACGGCCCGTCGCAGTGTCAAGGAAGCGGAGACTTCCTTCGCTGCTGCCATCCACCACCAAGTTCGCGGCCGCAGCGAACAAGGGGCCGGGAGCGGCAAAGGGTTGGGTTTTTCTTCGTCCCGTTAGCTTTGTCCCGGACATCTGGAAGCCAGCTGCCGGTTGCTTGGACACGTCGCAGGCCGCCACGGAGCCGTCGTCCGTGACTGCCAGCAGCGTGCTTGCTCCCGTGGCGAAGCCAACTGCCTCAGCACGTTGCGCGGCCCCCGGGCGTTTGGGTAGCGGCAGTTGAGTGGGAGGCTGATCGGCTTGCCCGGCCCAGAGGAATACATTGCCTTGCCAGAGTGCGGCGACATACTTGCCATCTGAACTTATGGTCAAAGCAGTCGGCCGTGGTTTGAAGGCTTCCTTGCCCACGGCGCCCCCTGGCCTACCAGCCGGGGACAGCGAGAAGGAATGCAGCCGCTTCCCGGTGATCGACTCCCACGTTTCGAGAGTGCCGTTCCCCAGGGTCGCGAGCCATTTCCCGTCGGGGCCAGCGGCCAAGGCCCGAATTTCCGCGGCGGAACGAAACCTTACGGTGCCCAGGCGCGCCAGGGCCCCTGGAGGCAAAGGATCGCCCTGCCGGTCGGCCGACGGGGGGGCCGTTGGCTCGCAAGGGGCCTGGCAAACTGGACCAAACGTCGCTGCTATCAAGGCGAGCGCCGCGCCAAAACCACAAGCCCTGCGAAATGGTCTGGAGGACATGGCTCTCTCCTGAGGAGCAAGGGCGATCAAGGTTTGAGCGATTCAATTCTAGCAATTAGCAGCGCGACGCCCTGGAGCCTCTGCTGCAAGTTAATGATGTCGGTGGTCAAGATCGGGTTGGGAGACTGGCTGGCAATCGCTTGCATCCGGGTGATCAGGTCGTCGATGCCCGATCCGATGGGTTCCAGCCGGGCTTCCAACTTGTCCAGGTCGGAGACGATGCCCTTGATCCGGAACTTGTCGTCGCCTGCGAGCTGGAGCGCTGCGTCTGCATTGTCGATAATCTTGACCGCCTCTGCCAGGGCCGCGTCCACGGCGATGTCAAAATTGGCGACAATTGTCTGCGATGCCTGCAGCGCCCTGGTAAACGCCGCTCGATCCGGGGGGTTCGAGTTCAAGGCGTCTTCCATCGCCGTGACATCATTGTCCAGCGTCGTTCCCGTCTGGTCCACTTTCAGGAGCAGGCCTTGATCCGGATCGTCCAGCATGCCAAATGAACGGTCGATGGCGACGGAAAGCCGATTCAACTCCAGGATCGTCCGGTCCTCAGCCGGGGCGGGCGGGGCTATGTCCCGAACATCGTCCAGGTCATCGCGCTCATTGCTGACCAGCTCCCCGGAGAAAGCCAGCGCGAACTGGTCATTTGCGATATTGATCGCCCCGGTAGCAAACTGGGCACCGGCGGCCTGCGCGGCAGTTCTCACAACCTCCAGGTTGTCAATTTCCCCGGCCAAGCCGCGCTGAATGAAGATCAGTCGCTCATCGAGCCGGTCCAGGTCGTCATGGATGCCCTTGAGACGGAACGCATCGCCTTGTGAGAGCCCCACGGCCGCGGTGGCATCCTGCAAGATCACGTCCGCAGCACGGAGTACGTCGCCAACTCGCAAGGTGATATTGCCGATCTGAGTCCGCACTGCCCCCAACTCAATTCGATTAAACGCAACGGAGTTGTTCGCACCAATTGCCGCCAGCATGCCCTGGATACTCTGTTCCAGGGCCGCTGCCTGTTGCTCGATCTGGGTAATCGCCCGGTCAATGGTCCCGAGCTTTGCATCAATAGACTTTATCGGGAATAAGGTTTTCGTTAGGTTTTGAGCCGCCGCTTTGGGTTCTCGTCTCGAACGTTGTGCAATCCACAGGCCGCTTCCATGAC
>JAGVLI010000237.1 GCA_020054355.1 Planctomycetales bacterium
ACTGCTGGATGGGCTGTGCGTGGTCGGCCTGGCGGTGCATCAGGCGCGCATGGAATCGGGCATGTATGTCGCGGTGTCCTGCGGGCAGTTCCTGCTCAAGGTCGCGCTGTGCTTGCTGTTCGTCCTCTATTTCGAGTGGGGCGTGGCCGGCGTGCTGGCGGCGTCGCTGGTGCGTTCGATGTTCTTCGCCGCCGCCCTTATGGGATGGGAATGGCGGCAGGGCATCGCCTGGCCCGATGCCGCCCTGCTGCGGGGCATGCTGAAGTTCACCCTGCCGTTCGTGCCCACCGGGCTGTGCTTCTTCGTGCTGAACAGCGCCGACCGCTTCTTTCTGCTGCGCTGGGGCGGGCCGGATGAAGTCGGCGTCTACGGACTCGGCTATCGTCTGGCCCAGCTGGTCGGCTTTCTGAGCCTGACGCCGTTGTACCGGGTCTGGAGCGCCCGCATGTACGACGTGGCGGAGACGCCGGACGCGGCGGCGGTCTTCGGCCGGGTGGCGAGCGGCATCCTCGGCGGCTACCTGTTCGTCGGCCTGGGGCTGTGCCTGTTGCAAGATGAAGTCATCCGCATCCTGGCGAGCGAGGCCTTCGCCTCGGCGGCCACGATCATGCCGTTGATCGTCCTCGCCTATTGGTTTCAAGCAGCCAGCGTGCTGGCGGACGCCAGCTTTTACGTCCGCCGTCGGACGGGCTGGAAGCCCTGGATCGCGCTCGCCTCCACGGCAGTCATGCTGGTGCTTTACGTGTCGCTCATTCCAGCCTGGGGGATGATGGGCGCTGCCCTGGCGACGCTCGGCGGCTTCGCGTTTCATGCCATCTTGACCCAGCGGCTGGCGCAGCGGGTCTTCGCGGTGCGCCACGAGACTTTTCGCTTGCTGGGGATGCTCGCCGTCGCGGCTGCCCTCTGGATGGTTTCGCGGACGCTGGGCAGCGGTCTGACCGTGATTCCTCTCAAGCTCGCGCTCTGGCTGCTGTGGCCGGCCGCGCTCTGGTTCCTCGGACTGATCCGGCCGGACGAAAAGCAGGCCGTGCTGGAAGTGCTACGTCCGCTGTTTCCCCGCCGCGTCCTGGCCAAGGTCGCTCAGCCCCAAGGATACCACCAATGACGCAATCTCCCACCGTCTCGGTCATCATTCCCACCTATAACGGGGCGCGCTGGCTGGGCGGCTGCCTGGACAGCGTCTTGCGGCAGAGCGTCGTGCCCTCCGAGGTAATCGTCATCAACGATGCCAGCACCGACGACACCGCCGCCGTGCTCCGGGAATTCGCAGCGCACATCACGGTCGTGCAACATGCCAGCCAGCAGGGCATTGGCGCGGCGCGCAACAGCGGCCTGCGGCGTGCGAACGGCGAGTTTCTGGCCTTTCTGGATCACGATGACCTCTGGCTGCCCCACAAGCTGGCCGACCAGCTGGCACTGGCGCGCAGCCAGTCGGACTTGACGGTCATCCATGCCGACGCCGAGGAGTTCGGCGACGAAGGCATCATCCATCGGTCGTTCTTCGAGGTGTTTCCGGGGCTGCGGAACAGTGCCGGCATCTTCGAGGAGATTGTCCACAGGAGCGTGCCGTTGATGTCCACGGTGCTGGTGCGCGCGGACTTCCTCCGCCGGCACCGCCTGGATTTCGACGCGGCGGCTTCCGGAGTCGATGACGTCGGCCTGTTCCTGCAAATCGCCGCCCTGGGCGGCCAATTCGGGTATATCGATGCCATCCTGGCACGCCGGCGGCTGCACGCGCACAACCTGAGCAAGGTTCATCTCAATCGGTTCGAGAAGAGGATTGTGTTGTACGGGCATTTGCTCGAGCGGCTGAACGACGCTGCACCGGAGCACCGCCAGGCATTGCGCTGGGGACTCCGGCACGCCCACTTCCGCGTGGGCGAATGGCACTGGGGCCAGCAGCGACTGGAAGAAGCACGACGGCACTTTCGGGCCGCCTGGGGGGCGGACCGGGTTGGCTGTCGCGCGGCATTGTTCGGGCTGGCCAGCTGCCTGCCCGGCGGCTTGGTGCAACGGCTGCAACAAACGAAGCGTCGCTGGCAGACGCGGCTGGATTCCGCGCCCGCTGCCTGAAGCCGCCGATTTTTCTCCGAACCGAAGGTCGAGAAGGGAATCAAGACCATGAATCATTACTGGGGCGCGGTGTTGGGGAAGTCCGCGGCCGTTCGCCTGGACCGTGCGGCCGAGACTGGCTTGGAGAACGGCGACGTTTGCTGGCGGCATTCCCACGCGCGCCTGGAGATGCTGCTGCGGGCGGGGGGCGCTCACTGGCAGGTCAGCGAATTCGGCGACTGCGTGCTGCTGGTGCGCGGCACGCTGCTGCTGGCCGATAACGCCAATCGGGCCTGTAAGAGCGACGCAGTCCAGTATGTGCAGCAGTATTATCGAAAGCACGGCGATCTGCCCATCGACGAGCTGGAAGGCGGCTTCACGCTGGTCTTGCTCGACGCCCAGGCTGGCCGGGCGGTGCTGTACCGGAACCTGGTGGGCGCTGGCTTCACCTACTACACGCGCACGCTCGACGGGCTGTTCTTCGGCGGCAACCTGGCCGAGTTGGTCGAGAACTGCGGCGCTCAGCCGCGCGCCAATGACGCGGCCTTGCCCGCGTTCTTCCTGTTTCGCTCGGTTCCCGGCCGGCAGACGCTGTTCGAGGACGTCTTCCGTCTGATGCCGGGCGAGCAGGTGATCTTCGACGCCAATGGCCTCACCCATAAACAGCGCCAGACCTTCGCCGACCTGGCTTCCGAGCAGACCATCGGTGCCGACGCGGTCGATTATCTCGAAGCCGTGATGCACGACATCCTAACGGATCGTGCCCGCGCCTGCCCGGAGACGGCCAACTTGCTGTCCGGCGGCGTCGATAGCTCGTATCTGCAAGCCGTCTGGAACCAGGTGAGCGGCGGAGAGGAATCGTTGAGTTTTTCCGTCAGCGTCGATCATCCGCGCACCCGGCCGGACGCGGAGTACGCGACTTCGGCGGCCGAAGCCCTGGGAACCCAACACCGGCTGGTCGCCGCCGATGCGCCCTATGTCCGCTACTTGCTGGAATCGCTGGCCGTCACTGCCGAGCCGCCCAATCACGTCATGACCGCCTATTTCCCCGAGCTGGCGCGGAGCATGCGGGAGCGCGGCGTCTCGACCGCTCTCTGCGGCGAAGGGGCCGACAGCCTGTTCGGTCTGCCCTCCGCCGACTTGCTGCGTACCGCCCAGCGCATCCGCTCCTGGCTGCCCTTCGGAGCACTGCGGCAACCGTTGGGTGCCGTCGCCGGACTGTGTGGGCGGAAGTTCTTTGCCAGCGCCTGCCAACTCGCCGGTGTGATTCACGATGAACGGGCCTGGGCGCATCCGCTCAACCAGGCTGCCGTGTTCACGGACCTGCCGGCCGTGGCCGCTTGCTTTGGCGGAGAAGCGGTAGCGACCGCGTTGTCCGAACGCCGCCAGCTGCTCGACCAGTACGACGTGCCCGACGACCCGAGGCACCGCTTGCATGCCGTCGGCTACTTGGGCGAAGCGATGGACACTGCCTCGCTCTGGACCAACATCTTCAACAGCGCCGGCGGCGACCTCTGCTGCCCGTATCTCGATTCGCGCCTCTTGCGCGTGGTCAGCGCGCTGTCGCCGCGCCGCCGCTTTCCGAAATGGAAGCCGAAGGACTTGCTGAAACGCGCCCTGGCCCGTCATGTGCCCAGCAACATCGTGGACCGCCGCAAGCTCGGCTTTGGCCAGCCGATCTTCGAGTGGCTGGCGCCCGGCGGTCAGCTGCGGCCGTGGGTCGAGCGGATCGCGAATCATCACTTCGTCGATGCCCAGGCGCTGACGGTTGCCCTTGCCCGACCGAACTGGTTCCTTTACAGTCTGCTCTGTTACGATCTCTGGCACAGACTGTTCATCGACCGCAGCTTGTCCCGTCACTCCTTGATTGCAGCACCTCACGCGGCGGAAGCAGTCGCCGAAGAAGCCCTGGCGGCCTAACGCCGCGTCCAGCGACCTCTGTCCCGTGGGTCACGATTCCAATCGTGACAGTCTCCACGGTCTGTCACGATTGGAATCGTGACCCACGGGCAAACAGCCCTGGAGCGGCGACGGGCTGGGCAGCCTATTTGAGGTGCTGCACGATGAGCTTCCAGCAACGACTGATCCGCCACGTACTCTCCCCGCTCGCCCTCTGGCGCTCCGGCGATTTCGACCAGTGGCGCTATCTCCAGGAATTCGAGCGTTCGCAGTATTTATCGCCGGAGCAGCTGCGCCAGTTGCAATGGCAGCGGCTGCAAGGGCTTCTCGCTCATGCCTACGCACGATGTCCGTTTTATCGGGAGCGCTTCGACCGCGCGGGCTTGGTGCCGGGCGATATGCGAAACCTGGAACACCTTTCGGTCCTGCCGTTGCTGGAAAAGAGCGACATCCAGGAGCATCGCGACCGACTGCTCGCGTCGGACTGGCCCAAAGCAGACCTGATTCCGAATCAGACTGGCGGCTCGACCGGCAGCCCGCTGTCCTTCTTCATGAGCCAGGACCGGCTACGCTCGCGCAACGCCGCCACTGTGCGACATAATCGCTGGGCTGGCTGGGACGTGGGCGACAAGGCCGCCCTGCTCTGGGGCGCGCCGCGCGATCGGC
>JAGVLI010000125.1 GCA_020054355.1 Planctomycetales bacterium
CAGACCCGCTTCGTGCTGCGCAAGGCGTTCGAGTGCGGCCTGCGGCCCATCGTGGTCATCAACAAGATCGACCGGCCCGACGCCCGGCCCACGGAAGTCCTCAACCTGGTCTTCGACCTGTTCGTGGAGCTGGGCGCCGACGATGCCACGCTGGATTTTCCCGTCGTCTACTGCTCCGGGCGGAAAGGGGTGGCGACGCTCGACCTGGCCGTGCCCGCCGTCAACCTGCAGCCGCTGTTCGCCGCGATCCTGAAGCACGTGCCGCCGCCCGTGGCCGACCCCAACGCTCCGTTGCAGATGCTGGTCGTCACGCTCGACTGGAGCGACTATGTGGGACGGATCGCCGTCGGCCGGGTCATGGCGGGCAAGATCCGCAAGAACCAGCGGATCGCCCTGCTCAAGCGCGAGGGCCAACGGGTGGACGACAATATCGCCCAGCTGTTCACCTTCGATCTCCTGGGCCGCAAGGAAATCGATGAGGTGTCGGCCGGCGATATCTGCGCCGTCGTCGGCCTGGAAGGCGTGGACATCGGCAACACCATCGCCGACTTCGACAACCCCGTCGCCCTGCCGCCGATCAAGGTCGATGAGCCGACCCTGGACATGCTCTTTCGCATCAACGATTCGCCATTCGTCGGCCAGGACGGCACCTACGTCACCAGCCGGCAGCTGCGCGACCGGCTCATGAAGGAACTCGAATCGAACGTGGCCCTGCGCGTGGTGCCCAGCGAGGCCAAGCGCGACGAGTTCTTCGTCTCCGGGCGCGGCCTGCTGCACCTGGGCATCCTGCTCGAAAACATGCGGCGCGAGGGCTTCGAGCTGTCGGTCGGCAAGCCCCGGGTCATCACCAAGGAGGTGAACGGCCAGACGTTGGAGCCGGTGGAATACCTGGCGGTCGAGTCGCCGCCGGCCAACCTTGGCGCCGTGATGGAACTGGTCGGCAACCGCCGGGGCGAATGCGTCAAAATGGAAACGCGCGGCGAATTGACGCACGTCGAGTTCCTGATTCCGGCGCGTGGCCTGATCGGCCTGCGGACGCGCATGCTGAACGCCACCGCCGGCCAAGCGATCATGCACCATACCTTTTACGATTACCAGCCAGTGCGGCCCGGCATCGCGGGCCGGGCCAACGGCGTGCTGATTTCCACCGACACCGGCCGGGCGACGCCCTTCGCCCTGGATGGCTTGCAGGAGCGCGGCACGCTGTTCACGGCGGCCGGCGATCAGGTGTACGAAGGCCAGATCGTCGGCGAACATTGCCGGGACAACTACTTGTCCGTCAATGTCTGCCGGGAAAAAAAGCTGACCAACATGCGGGCGTCCGGTTCGGAAAAGAGCATCATCCTGAAGCCGCCACGGCAGATGTCGCTCGAACCGGCGCTGGAGTACATCGAGGAAGACGAACTGGTGGAGATCACCCCCAAGGCGATCCGCCTGCGCAAGGTCTTCCTGAAGGAAGCCGACCGACGGCGCAATGCCCGCCAAAACCGGGATGATTAGTTTCCGCGCGCTCGGCGCAGGTCCTGTTGCAAGGCTGCGACAAGACGAAAGTAGAAAAGCTGAGAGCTATTAGCTGTCAGCTATTAGCCATTAGATTTTCGATGAGAAGTCGCCTGGCCCGCGTGTTGCGCCTTGATCGACGGATTGAACCACGCATGGAACCCGCAGAACCTCCACGGCAAGAACCGCAGGCCGGCAAGGTCCGGCGCGCGGTCTATCTGCTGCTCGGCTGGTTCTTCGTCGGCCTGGCATTCCTGGGCGCCTTCCTGCCGTTGCTGCCCACCACGCCGTTCCTGCTCCTCGCCAGCGCGTTGTTCCTGAAATCATCGCCGAGATTGAATCGTTGGCTACTCGGCACCCGGCTGTTCGGCCCCTTTCTGCGCGACTGGCAACGGCATCGCGGCGTGCGCCTTCGGGTGAAAGTGACAGCGGTAGTGATGCTCGTCGTGGTCGGCGGCGCCAGCATCGCGTTCGCCGATGTCATCTGGCCGATTCGCGCGGCCGTGCTGGGCATCCTGCTGATCGGCTTGATCGTGGTGCTGCGCCTGCCGGTCATTGATGCGGAGCTATCGCCGACTCCGAAAGCAGAGACTCTGGAGCCCTTACCTACGGAAGAGTTAGTTCCAGGTCAGATTGATGCAAGGAGCATCGAACGGTGAGAGCTTACGAGCGGCTTTCGGCAGTTTTCGATCAAGGATTGAGTAAAGGAATCGACTCGCTCAGTCCGAATGACCGCGAGTGGTATCGCATTCAAGAGTTTATAATCGAGTACGAGATGGGCGGATTGACCAGCTACTTCTACAACCGGCTTCCCGACCTCGATTCCATTGGTGAGACCGTGGCAGCCATGCGGAAGCACGGGGTGGCCCAACTCGCCCTTCTGCTCGGTGAAGCCGCTGAGCTTTTTCGTGCATACGTCGAACCAAATTCGGCGACCAGCTGGAACGATTTGCTTCGTCAGTATGATCCGACCAACAGGCTCGATCAACTGCATGAGGCCATCGGAGCGCTCAATGACTATGGGTTGAATGAGGCGGCGATTTCTTGAGCGGGCGCTTCCTCGAATAGCGGAGGGCCTCGTCCACGTTGCCGAATGGCGGTTCGCTGGCCTGAATTTCCTGCAAGAGTTTTGTCCATTCCTGCTCTTGTTCGGGTGTCTGTGCCGGGGGCTGATCGGGGATTAGCACTCCGACTTTCGCCCCGCGCGGCAGTTGCACCGGCTGACAGGGGATAAAAGCCTGTCCATCGAATTCCGCCTGGATGATCGCCATGATTCTACCCTTTACAAGCGAGAACCGACTTGGCGAGCGGCGGGCGTAAGCCCGCTGTTTGCTCGCATCAACAGCGGGC
>JAGVLI010001000.1 GCA_020054355.1 Planctomycetales bacterium
CAAGCCTTTCATGCAATCTCCACTTCGGCGGGCATCAGCACCAAATCGTCCTGCCCTTCGGGGATCGGCGCCAGCTTGATGGCCTTCACCCGCCAGCCGTGATGCTGCAAGGTGCCGTTGAAAGGCGGCTGCCCGCTGACGTTGCCAGTCAACTGGATGGCGGATGGGTCAAAACCCTTGGGCACTTCGACCTTGGCGCCCTCGGCCTGCCCCAGCACCGGCTCCAGGACCAGGTGTTCCTTCAGCGCGCTCTGGCACTTGCGATGGATGTCGCGGACCGCCGCCCCGATCTGCGCGTCTGGATAGGACTGCACGTCTTCCAGCAGGAAATCGAGCAGCCGGCCTTCGCGCTGCAGCAGGGCCAGGAAACGGACGGGCACGCCGGAAGGACGAGTCGAAACCGGCGGCGGATGCAGCAGGGCGTTGACCTTTTTGGCGAACTCCGCATCGCTGCCAATGCGCGAGAATGCCTCCCAGGCCAACCCTTCCTTTTTCACGTCGCTCTTGCCGAACCGCTGGCCGACCAGGAAGGCGATGACTGCCATGCCGATGGCCAATATGCCCTGTAGCGCGTATTCCATGTTGCCGTCCTTCCGCAAAGAATGAGTCCCGCGAGGTCCATCGGCGGTTTGTTATACTGCGGGCCGACGGTTTTGACATGCTCGCGGTCGGACTCGTTCATCCCTCTTCCGGAGAACCTTCATGAACAGGCGCCAGTGGCTGAAGCAATCGACGGTCGGTGCGGGAGCAGTCGGACTGCCCTGGTTCTTCGCGGGCCGCTTCGGTCCCGCCCAGCAGGCAGCCGCGCCGGCGGACGACAAGAAACTGTCGCCGCTCAAGATCACCGATGTGAAGACGATCCTGACCGCCCCCGGCGGCATCCGCCTGGTCGTGGTCAAGATCGTGACCAATGAACCGGGGCTGTACGGACTCGGCTGCGCAACCTTCACGCAGCGGGCGCGGGTCGTCGAGACCGCGATCGACAAATATCTGAAGCCGTTTCTGATCGGCAAGAACCCGCTGGAAGTCGAGGACATCTGGCAGTCGTGCTTCGTCAGTTCGTACTGGCGCAACGGGCCGGTGCTGGGCAATGCCATCAGCGGCGTGGACATGGCCTGCTGGGACATCCTCGGCAAACGTGCTGGCCTGCCCGTGTATCAACTGCTGGGCGGCAAGTGTCGCCGGGCGGTCGACACCTACCGCCACGCCAACGGTTCGACCTTCCAGGAAGTGGAAAAAGCGGCGCGCGCCCTGATGGAGCAGGGGCAACGCCATGTCCGCGTGCAGCTGGGCATCCCCGGCCTGTTCACCTATGGCACCGGCGGCGGGGTGAAGAAGGACGAAAAAGACGAGAAAGGCCCGGCCAACGCCCGTACCCGCGTCTGGGAGCCGCGCGGCTATTGTCGGACGCTGCCCAAGCTCTTCGAGCATCTGCGCAAGCAACTCGGCGACGAAGTGGAGTTGCTGCACGACGTTCACGAACGAGTGCCGCCGCCACTGGCCGTCCAGCTCTGCAAGGACCTGGAGCCGTATCATCTTTACTTTCTGGAAGACCCCTTCAGTCCAGAAGACGTCGGCTGGTTCAAGAACCTCCGGCAGCAGACCAGCACGCCGCTGGCGATGGGCGAGCTGTTCAACAATCCCAACGAGTATCTCTCGCTGATCTCGGAACGTCTGATCGATTTCATTCGCATCCACATTTCGCAGATCGGCGGCCTGACACCCGCGCGCAAGGTGTCAGCACTCTGCGAGTTCTTCAACGTCCGCACCGCCTGGCACGGGCCGGGCGACGTGTCCCCGGTCGGTCATGCCGCCAACGTGCATCTCGATCTCGCCACGCCGAACTTCGGCATCCAGGAAGCGCGCACGTTCAGCCAGGCCGAGAAGGACGTCTTCCCCGGCTGCCCGGAGTTGAAGGACGGCTACTTGTGGGCCAACGACAAGCCGGGCTTCGGGATCGACCTCGACGAGAAGCTGGCCGTGAAGTTCCCCATCACTGACGATCCGCCCTTCGACTACAACTGGGGCAATCTGCGGCGGCGGGATGGAACCATCACCAAGCCCTGATACCCTGGAATTTCGCCAAGCGGTGGGGCAGACGGTGTCGTCTGCCCCACCAGCCGGCATAACCGGCGCGCTGGTCAAAACCGGCATGCCCCATGTCCGCCGACTTCCCGGTCTAGCCGCTTCTCCCGGATTCCCGCGCCTGATCGCGCCACGAATGCCGATTACTTCGCTGAGCAGTTTGCCGTTTATCATTGCAAGTTGCCGGGCTTACCCAGGCTGCGAAGCCGCTAGCATCGCAAAGTGAAGGGAATCGCCGTGAATAGCAAGTTTCTGACTGCCGTACTGTTTTGTCTGGCAGGGATCCAAACCGCCCGCGCGCAATACGACGGCGGGAATCTGGACTACCCGGTGCCGACGACGTTTCGCTACGGCGGTCTCTGGGCGAGAGACCTGGGCACCACGGACGACCGGCGCGCCGACCGCTGCTGGGCCAGGGTGGAATATCTGCTCTGGTGGGAGAAGGACGGCCCCGTGCCCGGCCCGCTGGTCACGACCGGCCCAGTCTCGGCCACGACTGGCGTCGTGGGGACCGCGGGTGTCAGCGTGCTGTTTGGCGAAGATGAACTGGATTATCGCGCCCACAGCGGCGGCTTATTCGCGGTGGGCTTCTGGTTTGACGACAACGCCACCATCGGCTGCGAAATCACCAGCCTGATCGTGGAAACGCACACGATCCATTTTGAAATCAACAGCGATACAGCCGGCAATCCAGCGATCGCCCGACCGTTCTTCAACGTATTGACGGGAGTTGAAGATGCTCAAGTGCTGACCGCGCCGGGCGATTTCTTCGGCGGCATCGACATCTTTTCCGACAGTCGGTTCTGGGGCGGCGAGGCCAACTTGCTGTCGAACCTGCGCCGCGGCGGCCTGGGGCGGCTGGACCTGATCGGCGGCTTCCGGTACTTCGGACTGGACGAAAGCTTGCGGATTTCACAGTCGACGACCGTGTTCAACGTTGCTCCGACGGTGCCGCCGCCCGGCTTCCTCGGTACCGCGGTAGCAGCCCCCAACATTCTTTCGATCTACGAGCGCGTCGACACCCGCAACGAATTCTACGGCGCGCAGCTCGGCTTGCGCGGCGAAATGCGCTTGGGACGGCTGTCCGCGGAACTGACGGGCAAGGTGGGCTTGGGAGCGACCTGGCAAGAAGCCAGATTGCAAGGGCGAACGGAACTGACGGGGCCAACTGGGCAGCTCGGCCTGGCGCCGGAAGGTCTGTACTCCGTCGGCGCCAACAACGGCGATGATAGCCGGACGCGGTTCAGCGTCGTCTCCGAGGTCGGGCTGCGTTGCGGCTTCGACGTCACCGACGGGCTGACGTTGCACGTCGGCGGCATGCTGCTCTACTGGGGCAACATCGCGCGGCCGGGCGAGCAGTGGAATCGCAACCTGAATCCGCAGCAGGTGCCGTCGAGCCTGGATTTCGGACCAGTCACTGGACCCGCCGAACCGGCGCGCACCTTCGGATCATCCAGCTACTGGGCGGGCGGTCTGAATCTGGGCGCGACGCTGCGGTATTGAGTGCCACTTGCGGCTTCGCGGTCATCTGGTTCAGCCCAGCAACTCGCCCAGTTCTTCCTTCAAGCGATGCAAGACGCGCGATTTCGCCTTGCGAATCGCGGCGGGCGTCATGTTCATGTCCCGGCCCACATCCAGGGGCGACTGGCCTTCAACGGCCGTGCGCCAGAACGCCTGCCAGGTCCGCTCCTCGAACTGGCTGCGCACCAGTTCCAGGGCGCGATGGTGCAGGGACTGAATCTGCTGGGGCGGGTCGTCGGACTCCGATTCGTCCGGCTCGGGAACATTTTGCAAGCGCAGGTTGGCGTCCGAGCCGCCTTGTGCCTGGGGCTGAACTTCCTGGCGACGGCAATGGTCCAGGAACTTCCGGCGCGCGATCACCCGCAGCCAGCCGCGAAAGGTATCGCCCGCGCGGTCGCGGCGAAAGGTGGCCATGTGCGTGGAAACCGACTGGAAGACTTCTTGGCGGATATCGTCGGCGTCCGCGCCCTGGATGCCCCAGGATTGGCACCAGTGATGGACCAGCGGCGTATAGAGATACAGCAAGCGGTCCCAGGCTTCCTGGTTCCGCTGGCGCACCCGGTCCAGCAAGCTCAGCGAGGTCGAACTTTCCCTCAAGGGATCGCTCCTTCCTGGCAGCCGGCCAAATGATGTCACATGTCGCCGTTAGATGAACTATATCGCACGCGGCCCGGAATGAGACCTGCATTGAGACATTGGCGGAGCCGCGCACGCAGTACGCGGTCGGCCGCCCCGCTTACTGCGTGCGCGGCTCGACAGTCTCATTCCGGGCCGCGTGCAGTATAGTATGATGAAGGCATTGCAAGGAATCATACCGCGCTGACCTGCCAGGGGACCGGAGATGTCCGCCGGAAACTGTCCTTCGGAACAGTTGTTGCAGGCTTTTCAGCTCGGGAATTTGCCCGAATTATCCCAGGATGCGATTGCCGACCACCTGGAAGGCTGCGCGCGCTGTGAATTCCTGGCTCAGCAGCTGGACTCCCAGGTCGATCCGATCGTCGCGGCCATTCGCCAACCGCTGGCACCCGGTTGCCAGCCCACCCGCATCGTGCAGGGGCCGCTCACGCCGGTTCGGAACGCGCCCGCGACCGGTCCCAGTCCGGTTGCGTTTCCGTTTCTGCTGCCCGCCGAGCGGCCGGACGAGATCGGGCGTCTCGGCAATTATCGCGTGCTGCGGCTGCTGGGTAAGGGCGGAATGGCCTTTGTCTTTCTCGCCGAGGATGCAGCGCTGATGCGGCCGGTGGCCCTCAAGGTGATGCGGCCGGACTTGGGCCGCGATGAGTTCGGCTGGCAGCGTTTCCTCCGCGAAGCCCGGATCATGGCGGCCATCAAGCACAAGAACTTGGTGACGGTTTACCAGGCGGGGCAGGAGAGCGACTCGGTCTGGCTGGCGATGGAGCTGCTGGAGGGTGAATCGCTGAGCCAACGACTGGAGCGCTCTGGGCCGATGGAAGTTCCGGAAGCCTTGCGGTTGGCCCAGGAACTCGCGAATGGGCTGGCGGGGGTGCATGGCCACGGGCTGCTCCATCGAGACCTCAAGCCGGCCAATATCTGGCTGGAAGCGCCGCACGACCGCATCAAGATACTCGACTTCGGGTTGGCACGCTTCATGAATGACCAATCCAACTTGACGCTGCCTGGAACGGTCCTCGGCACACCGGCATTCATGGCGCCGGAGCAAGCGCGCGGCGAGGCAACCGATGCCCGGAGCGACCTGTTCAGCCTCGGCTGCGTGCTCTATGCCATTTGCGCTGGAGTGAAGCCGTTCGGCGCCGAGAACACGATGTCGGTCTTGCAGGCCCTCGCGGTCCACGATCCGCGTCCGATGCACGAAATCAATCCGGCCATCCCCAGGCCGCTATCCGACCTCGTCGCGCAATTGCTGGCCAAGTCGCCCGACGAGCGCCCCGCCACTGCCGAGGCAGTGCTCGAACGCCTCAGGTGACTCGCAGCGCAGCTGGACCGGCCCACCGCGCATTCTCCGGAGCCTTCCCGAAAGTCAGTTTCGTCCGCCGCGCCGCCGGTCGAGCACGAACCGCCGCGGCACAGGACCGGCCAACCCTGGGCAGCGGTCGGCCTGGCAACCGTGCTGCTGGGACTGCTGGCCTACGCCG
>JAGVLI010000449.1 GCA_020054355.1 Planctomycetales bacterium
CCATCGTGGCCGAGGCCGGAGAAGCGGCGGCGCCACCGACGGCCGCCGTGCTGCCTGCCATCGGCGAGCTTGACGAGACAATCACCGGAAGTTCGTCGAAGGTGGACGTGAAGCACGCGCCGCGGACCGCCGGTATCGAATCACAGCCGGACACGGCCGAGCACCGCTGGCGGCTGGCCCTGGGTGTCAGCATCGGGAGCGGCATCGCCCTGCTGCTGCTCATGGTGCTGGTCGTCGTCGTGGTCGCCGCCGGAACCGGCAAGCCGAAGTTCACGGTGGCGCCGTCCGGTAAGGCGGCCAACCCGCCGCCGGCCGGAAAGTACGTCAAGATGGCCACCCGCGAGGATACCGTGCTAGCCACGCTGCAGGCCAACGGCTGGCCAGCCCTGACGGGCAAATGGCACTACCTCGGGCCGTTCGATAACACCGCCAAGGCCGGTTTCGCAGCAGTCTATCCACCCGAACAAACCATCGACCTCAAGCAAGCCTACCTGGGCAAGAACAACCAGCAGGTCAAGTGGCAAGAAGCGCTGAACTTTCAACCCGGCCGCATGCACGACATCAGGAAAGTCCTGAACCACGACGCAGCGGTGGTTTACCTGTATCACGAAATCGAGGTGCCGGAGCGGACGACGCTGGAAATCTCGCTGGGCAGCGACGACACCTTGACGCTTTGGCTCAACGGCCAGCTGCTGGTATCCCACAACGTGGAGCGCGCGGCTAAACCGGACCAGAACTTCGCCACCTTGAACCTGCAACCCGGGCGGAACCAGCTGCTCGCCAAGGTCTGTCAGGTGGGAGGTCCCTGGGCCTTCTATGTCATGCCACGCTGGCCGGTGCAGCTGACCCAGGCGTTCGGAGCCAACCTCGACCGGGATTTCCCGGCACGCTTGCAGCCATGAGGTTGTCCCGGTCGAGAGCGGCCATGGTTTCGGACTGCCGCACCCAGAGCACTTTTCAAAAAACCATCCCGAAAGCTCGCTCCCTACCCTGGCTGTGAGAAGGGCCGTGGGCTTGTGGGAAAATCTCTGAACCGATGTGCTTCTGCCGGGGCTTTGGGAGCGCGACTGACGGTTCTCGAACGGTCGCGGGTCGATTGACGCGGCCTGCCGCGGAATGCTCGACAGCGGCGGGCAGCGCGCTGATCTTCGACCGCCGGGTGAGCAAACGGACGCCCGGCCGTTTCCGCGACTTGCGCGACCCCTGGCCCCCTTGTGGGACGCCGTCCAGACGAACTCACCCTGGGGCAGTTGACGTACGAGTTACGGCGGTTGCGTTGGTCTACGGTTTGCCGGGATCGGCCGGGGCCTTGGGCTTGCCAGGGACAACCGCGTCCATCTGCTTGCGCCAGGCGAGCATTCGCTGCAGTTCGTCCGCCGAGGCACTGGCGGGGCGATAGCGCGAAGGATCGACGTCCTGGTACAGCGCGCGATGCAAGGCCGGCTCGAACTTGGGATTGACCTCGTTCGTCTGGGCGCCGACCTCTCTCCGCCAGCGCGCCAGCCGCTCGCGCATGTCCTTCACCCGATCCGGTTCCTGGCGGGACAGGTCCGTGGTTTCACCGGCGTCCTTGGCCAGGTTGAACAGCTCGACCGTGCCATCTTCGTAGTGCTCGATCAGCTTCCATTCATTCAAGCGGACCGCGCCGGCTGGCCGGCTTCCCTGGTTCGTGTAGTGCGGAAAATGCCAGAACAATGGACGCTCCGCCGGACCTGCCTTGCCGCCGAGCAGTCCAACCAGACTGACTCCGTCCAGGACCGAGGGCGGCTTGCCCCCGGCAAGCTCCACCAGCGTCGGCAGCCAGTCGGTGGACACGACCGGCGTGGCGATTTCCTTGCCGGCGGGCGCTCGTCCGGGCCAGCGCACGATGAGCGGGATGCGCGTCCCGCCTTCGTACAAGTAGCCCTTGCCCGCGCGGTACGGCGTGTTGTGCGTGATCTTCTGGTGTGCCAGTTCAGGGACGTGCAGTCCGCCATTGTCGCTGGTGAAGATCACCAGCGTGTTGTCGGTTAGCTTGAGTTCGTCGAGCTTGGCGAGCAGTCGGCCGACGGCGTCGTCGAGCGTCTCGATCAGCGCCGCGTAGATCGGCTCGAAAGCCTTGCCATGGTTCTTCACCCGCGCTTCAGCCGCCGTGTAGGGAATGTGGGGATTGTTGTGAGCGAGGTAGAGGAAGAACGGCCGCTGGCGATTGGCTTCGATGAACTGAATGGCCGCTGACGTCAGCCCATACTCTCCCTTGCCGCCTTCACTGTCGGAAGGCTTGGTGTTGGCCTGTCCTGGATGATAAACCTCGAACCCCTGGTCCGGGGGCAGGAAGCCCTTGCCGCCCAGGTGCCACTTGCCGACGCAAGCGGTGGCATAGCCCGCATCCTTCAAGCACTCAGCCAGCGTCCGCTCGTCCAGAGGCAGCTGCTGCTCGATCCGCGGATGCAGGAGCTTCTGGGATGGGCAATCGGGCCGGCCGGGCAGGAAGGTCGTGAGGTGGAGACGCGCGGGCGACTTGCCGGTCATGATGGCCGCGCGCGTGGGCGAACAGATCGGCTGGGCGCAATAGGCGGTGGTGAAACGCATGCCGTCGCGCGCCAGGCGGTCCAGGTTCGGGGTCCGGTGGTCCTGTCGGCCGTAGCAGCCCAGGTCGTTGATCCCGAGGTCGTCCGCCAGAATAAAGACGATGTTGGGCTTGCGCGGCTCGGCCGCTGGTGACGTTGAACTTCCCAGTGTCGCCAGGAAGCAAATCGCAAGGGTGAAGCCACGCATGAACGGTTTCTCGTCAGAATGTGAAAATCAGCCAGGGCCTGTCCGGTGAATCGAATGGCCCCGCTGAGGTTGCCCGTGTTTCGTGCGATTCCGTGAAAATAAGCCTGAATTAGCTGACAGCTATCAGCTATTAGCTGTCAGCTAATTCACGACCTTGATTCGTCGGACAGGCCCTGGTCCGCGCTTCTGGTCGCGGTGAGTGTCAGCGTCCCGGCAGCATCGCGGCCGGGGCGGCGGTGCGCTTCAACTCGGCGGCGAGGGCCTCG
>JAGVLI010000428.1 GCA_020054355.1 Planctomycetales bacterium
AATGGCAAGCGGCCCTGGCCAACGAGGCAGCCGCCCTGGCCTGGCATCGAGGCCAGGCGGAAGCCGCCCTGAAGCTCTGGCAAGCGCAGCCCGACAGCGTGCCGGTGCTGTTCAATCGCGGCATGGCAGCGCTCTTCCTGGGCAAGACGACCGTGGCCCGCACGGCGTTGAACCAAGCCATCGGCCAGCTGCCCGAAAGCAGCGCCTGGCATCACCTCGGCCGGCTCTACCTGGCCCTGGCCCAGATGCGCGGCTGAGAACGACCGAATACAAATCAGGGCGTCAGCGTTCCGAGGAAGCTCGGAACGCTGACGCCCTTTTCGACTTCTTTCAACGTCGAGAGGCAGTCGAATTACTTGCTGGCTGACTTGCCACGCAGCAGCAGGCTGAGGAACTCGATGTCGGCGAAATCCTTGCTCAGGCTGCCCTGGCGCACGACCACCAGTTTGAGGGAAGGCATGACATACAATCGCTGTTTGCCGGCCCCACAGGCCGCGACGAGGTCCGCGGGCAGCCAGTCCGCATTGGCCACATCCGCCCAGTCCATCCGCAGCATCGGGATCTTCTTCACGTGTTCGGGGGTCACAGGTTTCTTCAGCCACCACGTCAGCCCGTAGGCCGGGTTCTGGACGGTGCCCTGGAAGCATTCGGCCAGGAGCTTTTCCTCGACAAGCTGCTTCCCCTCCCACTTGCCGCCCAGCCGCACCAGTTCGCCGACCTTCGCCCAGTCCAGCGCCGTCATGAATGCGCCGCTGCCCACCTGCGGGTGCCCGTCCGCGCACTTGAACCGCCACTCGACCCTGGCGCCGATGGGGTCGAGGATGCGGCGTTTCAGGTAGGCTTCAAAGGTCTCGTTGCCGAGCTTCCGCTCCAGGGCATATGCGCAGGCGTTGAGTTGATAGGCGCCGTATTCGAACTGCGCGCCGGGCCGGCCTGTCATCGGCTTGCTGGCGATCTCCTTCCAGGGCGGCCCTTTGGTCAGGTTCCCCATTTCGCCGGCCGTGAGACCACTGGTCAGCGTCAGCAACTGACGATAGGTGAGCTTCGCCTTCAAGGGATCGTCTTTCCACTCCAGGATGCTCTCGCTTACCGGATCGTCGAGTTTCAAGATCCTGTCATGGACGGCGGCCACTGCGGCCAGGCCGACGAAGCTCTTGGTGCCGCTGGCGAGCAGTTGCACCTTGTCTGTCGC
This sequence comes from Planctomycetales bacterium, assembly GCA_020054355.1. Lineage (GTDB taxonomy): Bacteria > Planctomycetota > Planctomycetia > Gemmatales > Gemmataceae > JAGVLI01. The sequence goes on from JAGVLI010000428.1 coordinate 1,193, forward strand.
CCCGCCGTTGTCGTAATGCTCGAAAATGACCTTCCCGTCGAACATGACGATGCAGGTTTGCCCTTTATGGGCTTTGTTGTAGTCCGCGGCCGCCTTGGCCGCAGCCTGGGGCGGCGGCAAAGGGCTGGCAGCGGTGGTGAACGTGGCGAGCGCGAGCAGGACGGTAAGGCTCATCTCTTGGCTCCAGCAAGACTCCGATGCTAAACTCTGAGGATACAATCCCGCAGCCCCTGAGTTATTACACGCTCGGCACCCGCCGCGCGGCGCTGCGAGATGTTCCCGGCAGGTGAACTGTGTCATGCGGACCTGGGACGGTGGCAGTCTCCCGATTACACCCAACACTCAGTCAAGTCGGATCAACCCATGAGCGACATTTTCGTTCTGGTGGCGGCTGTTTTCGTCATCATCCTGATCCTCTGCCTGGTTGCGGTGAAACAGCAGCAAGCCTTCAACGAACGCTTTCCTCCCATTTCAGATGCGGAGTTCGTGGCCCGCTGCACTCCGGGTATCAACCCACAGGTAGCCTTGCGGGTGCGAAGAATTGTGGCCGACCAGCTGGGTGTTGAGTACGATCGCATTTACCCTTCAAGTCGATTTGTCGATGATCTTGGCGCTGATTGAGGTCGGCTACTTTGCTTTTCCGGTGGCCAGGAGTAACTCTGGCCTGCGGGCGGTCGCCGGAAACCCCTGATACTCGGCTCTGACCGCCAAACAGGGTCGCCGCCGCCAATTGAGGTTTGCATGAGCGACGATGCTGCCTTCATCGCCGCCATTCGCGCCGCTCCCGGCGACGATGCGGCTCGGCTGGTGTACGCCGACTGGCTTGAGGAGCGCGGGGATCCGCGGGCGGCCTATCTACGGGCGGAGGTCGCCTTGGCCACATCGGAGTGGACCGACCCGCGCCGAGGCGAACTACTGATGAGTTTAATTGCCATCGCCAGGCAGCTCGCTCCGGAGTGGTTGGCGGCGGTCAGCCGCACGCCAGTCGAAGACGGTGAACCAGACGGCAAGGGACCGCTTGTTCCAGGGATACCCGACGAAGACGTGCTTCGGATGCATTGGAACTATGGCGGCGGCCGAGGTGCTGTTGGTTACCGTCACGTTCCTTCGGGAATCACCGTAGGCCGTGATTGTCCTCCCCACGTTCCTATCCGCCAGGTCGACAAAGAGGCGCTGGCGGAATTCATCCAAGTGTTACGCGAACGAGGCATTTCTCACGGCGGTTCTGAGGAACTTCCCGTCCCAACTCACCCTGCCAGTACAGCAGCGGTAGGCCGCTGGAGCTGGCGGCGCCTGGTAGGCTGGCTCAGGCGCGGCCCGCAGTCGCCGGTGGAAGTGGGGCGGCCGCATCAAGGCCGGTAATAGTGCCGCTGGCCTGCGCGGCTTCCGAAGACTGGCAGGGAGACCGTAACCCTGGTTTCGCCACCGCGAGAATAGTTGGGGCTGGCAATTTTCACTCCGACAACTATTGCCAGCTCATCATCGAGCATGCACCCACAACTTGATGGTCTTGATCGCAATGGCCGGCAGGTTTCACGCCGACACCGGTTGCAGTTTGCCCTGTCGGTAACCGCGATAGCCCGCCACCAGCGACAGGACCATGCCGAGCGGCGCGAGCGCCAATGCGCCCACGATGGCGAGGAAGAAGCCGAGGGCCAGGCCGTAGTCCACGCTCCAGGCTTTCTGGTGGGGCCACGCGGCCAGGTCGGAAATGAAGAAGCAGATCGAGAAAGCAGTCAGCACCAGGACGGCGCACCACAGCAGTCCCGCGCACAGGCCGATCGCGACCACCAAGCCCCGGGGTTTTCGGGCTGTGGCTAGCTTGCGGCCGAGCGCGCCGCTAAACCGCCAGATCAGGACCGGCGCGGCGACCAGGGCCAGCAGGGCGCAGGTCCAGTTGAGGATGGACAGCAGCCAGGCCGGCGTTCGGGGCGGGGCCTGCACGGTCAGGGCCAGCACATCGGCTGGAATCTCCTGGAACGCGCCGACCAGCTCATCGCCCTGCCGGTCCAGGGTCGGCTCGCTGGCCGCCGACCAGCCGGTGGGCAGCACAACCTTGACTTGCAGGTCGCTGAAGCCGCCCCAGTCGCGGGCCGGGGCGAGCACATAGCCGAGTTGCCAGTAGAGCGATGGAGAATTTCCCGAATAGGAACTGGCTTTGGCGTCGTACTTGACGCGCAGCTGGTGCGCTCCGGTCGGCAGCGTCACCTCGAACGCTAGAGCCTTGCCGCTCGCGCTGTAGTGCAGGGGTTTGCCGCCGTCGATGCCCGGCGTCGTGCGGGGTGGCAGCCAGGACGGCGGCTTTTCGTGCGGGGCGTCGCGCTCGTGCGGCACCTCCTGGCCGTCCAGCCAGACGCCCGAACCTTCTCCGAGCTGGGAACCGACGATGAAGACCAGGTCCGTGGTCAGTGTTGCGCCAGTGTTGTAGACCTGATAGGTCGCCTCGATCAGCGCCGGGCCGCCGTCGGCCAGGCCGCGCAGGTCGAGTGTCAGCGTTTCCCGATCGATGCGCACGGACTTCAAGCCTGCCGGTTCGCCGAGGGACTGCCCCGAGCGCCAGGGAGCCGAGGTGTTGGCCAGGGCGTGGACGGGCAGCAGCAGCAGCAGGGCGAGGCCTAGCCTGGATTCCCACAGGGGGGTAATTGACCTACCAAAATTGGCTCGTCAGCTGCCTGTTTTCTTGGGTCAGCTGCATAGCAGCTGT
>JAGVLI010000861.1 GCA_020054355.1 Planctomycetales bacterium
CCTCACCGACGGGACCTCGTGGTTGACCGCGCTGGCCAACGACGAGGGCTTCGATCGCGTGTTCGCGGGTCAGCTCGAGAACCTGGCCCAGCCCGGAGCGCCGGGCACCCGTTCGTGCGGCCGGAACTCGCGCAGGAAGGGTGCTGCTTCCCGATGCAGCGGAAACAGCAGGCAGGGATCGTCGAATTGGAGCAGGTTGCTCACGGAAGAGGCTCACATCATCTGCCACATCATCATCTTCAGCGTATCGCCGAACTTCTTGTTGACCCCCAGCGCGGCCGTCGGTTCGTACCCGCAGTGTACCATGCAATGCTCGCAGCGCGGATCGTTGCCTCGGCCATAGTTCTCCCAGGGCGTGTTGTCCATCAGATCGCGGAAGGTGGCGTGGTGCCGGTCGGTGATGAGGTAGCACGGCCCCTTCCAGCCCTTGACGTTGCGGGTCGGGTTGCCCCAGGCGGTGCAGTCCAGCTCGCGCTTGCCGCTGAGGAATTCCAGGTAGATCGGCGAGGAAGCCAGCTTGTACTTGTAGTAGAGCTTTTCGATCTGCTGGAACTTGGCGCGGACGTCGTCGCGGGTCATGAAGATTTCCGCTGCCCCTTGCGGATTGGTTTCCTGCACGGCGGTGTAGCCGTAAGCCGGCGACAACATGAAGCCATCGACGCCGAGGCGCGTCAGGTACGCGAACAGGGCGTCGAGTTCGGCGATGTCGGTTTCCTTGAACACCGTGGTATTCGAGCAAACCAGGAAGCCGGCTGCCTTGGCCGCCTTGATGCCCTCGATGGCAGCGCGAAAAACGCCGTCGCGTTCCACGCAGCGGTCGTGGGTCTCTTCCATGCCGTCCAGATGGACGTTGAAGAAGAAGCGACTGGTCGCGCGGAACTCGTGCAGCTTCTTCTTGATGAACATGCCGTTGGTGCAGAGGTAGATGTTCTTGCGCTTTTTGAGAATGAGCCGCACCAGCCGGCCGATCTCCGGATAGATCATCGGCTCGCCGCCGCAGATGCTGACGATCGGCGCGCCGCACTCGTCCACGGAGGCCAGGCATTCCTCGACCGACAGCTTTTCCTTGATGGTCTGCGAGTATTCGCGAATCCGGCCGCAGCCGGTGCAGGTCAGGTTGCAGGCGTGCAGCGGTTCGAGCATCAGCACCAGGGGAAAACGCTTTTCCCCGGAGAGCTTCTTGCGCACCATGTAGCCCGCCATGTTGGTCGTCAGCGACAGGGGAAAACGCATCAATCGACTCCTTGAACCCACGGTCGTAGGGTCCGCTGTGCGGACCGTTTTGACCGCATCGGTCCGCAAAGCGGACCCTACTTTTAATTCCGCGAAGCAATACTTGTAGGGTCCGCTCTGCGGACCGTTTTGACCGCATCGGTCCGCACAGCGGACCCTACTTCCGCAAGTCGTGGGCGTGTTGGTAACGCGCCAGGGCCATGAGCGGGAAATAGAGCGAATACAGGTGATACTTCAGATAGAAGACCTTGGGGAAGCCGGTGCCGGTGAACGGCGCTTCGCGCCAGTTGCCGTCGTTCTCCTGGGTGCGCACCAGGTACTCGACGCCGCGATGCACCGCATCGCTGTCCACCTCGTCGGCGGCAATCAGTCCAAGCAGCGCCCAGGCGGTCTGCGAGGCGGTCGGTTCGCCCTGGCCGGCCAGGGCTGGATCGTCATAGCTCGCGCAGGTTTCGCCCCAGCTGCCATCTTCCTGCTGCACGGACTTGAGCCAGGCGACGGCACGACGCGCCATGGGGTCCTGCATGTCGAAGCCGATCTTCGCGAGTCCTTGCAGCACTTGCCAGGTGCCGTAGAGGTAGTTCACGCCCCAACGGCCCGGCCAGGCGCCCGACGGCTCCTGCGTCTTGCGCAGGAAGCGAACGGCCCGCTCCACCACGGGTTGGTCGGCGCGATAGCCGTGATGCCCCAGCGCTTCCAGCACCCGGCTGGTGATGTCCGGGCAGCTGGGGTCGAGCATGGCATTGTGATCGGCGAAAGGCACCTTGGTCAGCAATTCGCGGTTGATGTCGCGGTCGAACGCCGCCCAGCCGCCGTCGCGGTTCTGCATGTGCAGCAGCCAGCTCAGGGCTCGAGCAGTGGCCAGTGGTCGGTGGCCAGTGGCCAGTGAAGCGGTGCGGTCAGTGTTGCGAATCCTAAAGCTTCCGACCAACTCCTGCTCCTCGCTGGCCACCGACCACTGGCCACTGGCCACTGCTCGTGCCAGGGCCATCAGCACCATCGCCGTGTCGTCGGTATCGGGGTAGAAGGCGTTGCGGTACTCGAAGTACCAGCCGGCCGGCTCCAGCTGCGGGGCGGCCACGCTCCAGTCGCCAGGCCGACGGACTTCGCGGTCCAGCAGCCAGCGGACGCCGCGTTCGACGGACTCCTCTGGCAACGTCGCGCCGGCATCGGCCAGGGCGACCAGCGTCAGAGCCGTGTCCCAGACGGGCGAAAAGCACGGTTGCAGCCGGATGGTGTCGCCTTCCTCGATGATAAGGTCTTCCAACTGCTTCACCGCCCAGCGCATCTCGGGCGCATCGTCCGCGTAGCCGAGACAGCGCAGACTGATGATCGTGTAAACCATGGGCGGGAAGATGGCCCCCAGGCCGTCGCTGTCTTCGAGGTGTTCGAGCATCCAGGCGGTGGCACGTTGCAGAGCGCGCCGGCGGATGAAGCCGAAACCGACGCGCTCCAGCTTCTTGTAGAGCCAGTCGAGGCCGAGAAAGCAGTTGGTCCAGCTGAGCCACCAGGCCGAGGGCGGATGCGGCCAGAGCGGGGTGTCGGGGTGTTCCAGAAACAGCTCGCCAATGCCCTTGTCCGCTGGCAGTTGCCGTACTGGCCGGTGCGCGGAGAAGATGCTGAGCGGCACGACGATGGTGCGCGTCCAGCTCGACATGGCGTAAATGTTGAAATAGAGCCAGCGCGGCAGCAGCATCATTTCCGGCGGCACGGAAGCGCAGTTGTCGTAGGGGAACTGGCCCAGCAGCGCCAGGTAGAACTTGGTGAAGCTGTTGCACGCGGCAGCGCCGCCCAGCGAGCGAATCACCGCGCAGGCGCGCTGCATGAACGGTTCGCTGGATCGATAACCCGCCACCTTGAGGGCGAAGTAAGCCTTGACCGACACGCTGATATCGGCCGGGCCGCCCGGATAGTTGCCCCAGCCGCCTTCGGGCATCTGTTGCCGGATCAGGTAGCGCGCCGCCTTGGCGACCTTCTCGTCGCCTTCGCGGCCGAGAAAGGCGAGCAGCAGGATGTACTCGGATTCGAGGATGGTATCGCCTTGCAGCTCGCCGACCCAGTGGCCGTCCGGCTTTTGCAAGTCGAGAAGACAGGCGCGGGCGCGGTCCACGGCCGCGGTAAGCTGCGCAGGCTGCGGCAAGACGGACCAGTTCGACGTGCGCCAGCCCGAAGCAGTATGCAATCCGTGCATCGAGGTTCCTTCCTTGAGCCGGGTTCCAGGCCAAGCGCGGAGGTCGGGCGGTGAAGCGAGCGTACTCTACCGTGGGGCCGGCAAGCCGTGCAAGATGAACCGCCGCGGGGAAGCGGGTAGAAAGCTCGGTGGTGGGGTTGAAAAGACTGGCGACCGCGCAGCACACCGGCGAAGATTCAATCATTCGTTCGACCACACGCCAACGGCTCGCGGCTAAACCCAAGGAAACTCCACCATGAGCACCACCCACCCGACCATCCCCGTCCTCGACCTCTCCGGTACGCCGGGCCAGATTGGCGCTGCCCACGGCGAAGCCCAACGGCAGCGCATCCGCGAATACGTCGATGTCTTTCTCGGCTTCATCCTGAAAAACTCCGTTCTGAAGATCACCGAGGAAGGCATGTGGTCGCACTGGGCGCCGCAGGTGGCCGCCAACCAGCGCGAAGCGCCGGGCCTGGTCGAAGAGATGCAAGGCATCGCGCGCGGGGCCGGCGTGCCCTTCGAGCGCATCTTCCTGCTCAACAGCCTGCTCGACCTGAATTCGTTCCGCTACCTGGAGATGATCCAGAACCTGGGCGGCTGCTCCACCTACGCGGTCGTCTCGGAAGCCGGCACGGGCCGCGCACTGATCGGCCAGACCTACGACATGCCGGAGTTCCATCAGAACTACGTCACGCTGTTACGGCTGAAGCCCGCGCAGGGACCGAAGCAGTTAATCTTCACCTTCGCCGGCATCGTCGGCGCTGCCGGCCTGAACGAGCATGGCATCGCGGTGAACATCAACTACCTGAGCGCCCAGGACCCGCGTTTCGGCCGACTACACAGCGTCATCGTCCGCCAGATTCTAGCGCAAAAAGCCCTGGCGGACGCCCTGACGCCCCCCGTGTATGGCCCGCGCGCCGGCGGCGCGCACTACCTGATCGGCGACGAGCACGGCAACATCAACAGCATCGAGACGACGGGCGAACGGCATGCCATCTTCTACCCGGAAGGCAACGCCATCGGCCACACGAACCACTACCTGGCGCCGCGCTTGCAGGAAGTGGAGCACATCCGGCCCATGTCCATCGGCAGCTCGCTGGCCCGCTACACCGCCCTGCGCCGCTTCCTGCGAGACAAGGGCGACCAGCTGACGGTCGCTGGGCTGCAGGAACTGACCCGCAACCACACCTCCTACCCGCGTTCGATCTGCGCCCACGGCGCGGACTTCGAGCCGCAAGGGGCCAAGGGCCGCACGGTCTCGGCGATGATCCAAGTGCCGGCCGAAAGGATGATGTACATCACGCTGGGGTGTGCGTGCGAGAACCAGTATCATCCGGTGAGCTTGGGATGAGGCTGTCTGAACGGCGAGGTCCGGGATCGGTCCGAGAGCAGTGGGAGAATCGCGAGGGTTTCGATGTCAGCAGTGCCTCTCGATCCCCGCAAACTGAAACTGCCCTTAACCAAGGTCGCGGCCGCCGAACTGGTAATGCGGTACCTGGCGACCATCGAGCCGGTTGAGCCGGATAACCCCTGGGAGATCGTGGAAGAAAATACGGAAGAGCACGAATGGGGCTGGGTTTATTGTTGGCATAATAGAACGTACATCCAGACGGGTGATCCGTACTACCTGGTGGGCGGCAACTCTCCTGTGATCGTTGACAAGTTGAATGGAGCGCTGTATTCGACTGGGACCGCGATGCCGACTGATCACTACATCGAGGCATTTCTCAAGAATACCGGACTGCTGCGGCGGATTGAACTCTCATGAACGCATCGTGTGGCCGCTGGGTGCCGTCGGCGAACGGTATGATATTTAGTACCATCGTGGCGACATCGTAATCTCTGGTGCGTCACCAGGAGCATCAACTCATGCCACTGCGCGACCACTTCCGCCCGCCCCTGGACAACCTGCGCCATTGGGAAGGGCTGCACGCCGGCTGGCCGATGATGATCGTCGCCAGTCTTCGCCGGAAGTTGCCCCGACCTTACTTCGCCGAGCCTGGGGTTCATTCGGGGGCCAGTGCCGAGGTTGACGTGGCGTCTTTCGAGAAGGACGACGACGGTAATGTGACCGCCAGTAACGGGAACGACCGCGGCGGGGTCGCGACCGCCGTCTGGGCGCCGCCGCGGCCGATGCTCTCCGTCGTCACCGACCTGCCAGCCCAGGATGTCTACGAGGTGTTGGTCTACGATGAGAAGCGCCGTTGCCGGCTCGTGGCCGCCGTCGAGATCGTCAGCCCCGCGAACAAGGACCGGCCGGAACATCGACGGGCGTTCGTCTCCAAGTGCGCTGGGCTGCTGCGGGAGCGCGTTTCCGTCGTCATCGTCGATGTAGTGACGACCCGCACCCAGAACCTCTACGGAGAATTGCTCGACCTGATCGGATTGTCCGACCCCAACCTGAGTCCCGAAGCGCCGCCGCTCCATGCCGCCGCGTGCCGACTGACGAAACGCGCGAACGAATGGCTGCTGGAGTCATGGACCCACTCCCTGGAACTGGGGCAGCCACTGCCGACGATGCCATTGTGGCTCGCCGATGATCTGGCCGTGCCTCTGGAACTGGAAGAGAGTTACGAGCAAAGTTGCGGCATCCTGAACATCCCGTGAGCATTGGCCTCATCTTGCAATCGCCGCCACATGCAGCCGGTGCATGCCCTGTCGCGGTTCCAGCGCGGATGCAGCTCGCAGCACCAATCTCCGCTCAGGTAGTCGTTCGAGGCGAACGTGCCGAGCTTCCAGCCCTTCCGTGGCCGGGTCGCGCAGCCGCGTGCGCGATCTTGAGATTGATCGCGCGAGCAGGGGCGTGCCAGTCAGCCGACCAGCGTTCAATCCCCGGCAGCCGGGCAAAGTCTCCCCTGGGGCGGGCAAAATCGCCTGTTCTGATTCTCTCTTGGATCATCGGGCCGGCACGCAATCTGCACATCCTTGCTGGAGCTTACTGCGTTCGCGTACTTCGCAAGTCGGTGACAGAAAGGGGGCTGATCGTGAAGTCGTTCATGCTTTCGATGTTGACGGGGCTGGCGGTATGCGTGGCCGTGCTGGCGACCGATGCGCAGGCCCAGGCGCAGCGGCGGGGCGGGGGCCGTGCTTCGGTCGGGGTCTACGTGGGCCCCAGCCGATACTACGGAGACGGCTATTACCGTGGCTGGTATGGCAACAACTATTACGGTAATCGCTATTACGGCGGCTACTACTATCCATCGACCAGTTACTACTATCCCTCAACGACCCACTCCTATCCCGCGATGCGCTCCTCGTACTATTACGCGCCGGTATCCGACCGGTACGAATACTACGTGAGCAACGGCTGGCAAATTTGCCGGGACCGTTACACGAACGAGTATTGGTACAAGAAGGGCGGCTACTGGTATCGCTGGTATTGAGAGGTGCCGGCCTTGACTGGCAGGGTCCGCTCCGCGGACCTGTCCAACCGGGGACAGGTCCGCACTGTGGACCTTTCTCGACTTTCACCAATCAAGGCAGCAGTTGCGGTTCCGCCCAGACGCTGTGGGCCCGGCCGCTGCCGCCGGGGCAATGGACTTCGAGCGTCAACCGCTCGATGCCCTTCACGGAGATGCTGCACTCGTGCACGTCGCCCTTGTTTTTCAGCGGCCGGGATTGCCAGAGCAGCTTGCCGTCTCCGAGCACCTTGAACGTGAGCGCTGTTTCCGTGTTCGCCGTGTCATCGTTGATCGCCGCCGTCCCCTTAAACGTCTGATACTTCTTGGCGAGCAGGTAGGAAACGGCGGCAGCGCCGTTGGCCGGCGGATGCATCGACAGGCCGTTGAGCGACGGCAGGCCCTTCACCACGATCCGCTTGTCCTCGTAGCCCAGGTCGCCCTTTTTACCGAACCGTCCGTGGCCGACTTTCACATCCAGTTCGGGCAGGTCCGAAAGAAATACGGCCTTCGGCGGTTGCGGTACGGTCGGCGGGACGACGACGGGCTGAGTGGGTTCCGGCTCGGCCACGGCTTCACCGCCGCCGAAAAAGAGCTGGAACAGGACGAGCAGCATGCCGCCGCAGACGAGCAGCACCATGCCGGCCATCAGTGCCAGCATCGGCCAGGGCACCAGCATGACGTTCTTCAAGACCGACTTCAAGCCGACGGGTTCCGGCTGGGCTTTCTGAATGGCCCAAGCCGGCAACGGCTGATCGAGCATCAACTCGCTGGTGGTGGATGTATCCACGCGCAGGTTCGTGGTGGAGCTGGCCGGGTCGCGCTGCACCGGGGCTTCCGGGATTTCGGGCGACGGCAAGGCCAGCAGCAAGCCGCGCAGGGCCTGGGCCAGCTAGCCGGGCGTCTGGAAGCGTGCCACCGGCTGCTTGGCCATCAGCTTCTGGAGGATGATCGGCAGGTCCACGGGCAGGTCCGAGCGAATCTCCTCGATCGGCTTCGGTTCCGCTTGCTGGTGCTTGATGAGTTTTTCGGCCAGGGTGCCGCCGTCGAAGGGCGGCCGGCCGGTCAGCAAGAAGTACAGGGTACAGCCGAGGCTATAGAGGTCGGAACGGATGTCGGCCGCGTGAAAATCGATGGCCTGTTCGGGGGCCTGGTAATCCGGCGTACCCATGATCGCGCTGTTGCCGGCCAGCACGGTCAGGTTGTGGGTCTTGCTGCCTTTCGGCGGCTGATCCAGGCGGGCCAGCCCCAGGTCGAGGATCTTCACCGTGGCGGGCGACCGCGAGCCGCCCGCTCGGGTCACCAGCAAGTTCGCGGGCTTGATGTCCCGATGGATCAGCCCTTTTTCGTGGGCGTGCTGCAAACCCAGCGCGGCCTGGCGGATATACTCGCAGGCGACCTGCGGCTTCAGCGGACCTTTCTCCTTCACGAGACGCTGCAGGTCGATGCCGTCCACGAACTCCATGGCCATGACCAGGGTCGAACCCACCGGCCCGGCATCGTAGGCGCGGACGATATGCGGCTCGGACAGGTGGCTGGCGACTTCGATTTCCCGATTGAAACGCTTGACTACCTCGGCATCCGCCAGGCATTCCGGGCGAAGCACCTTCAGCGCCACGACGCGCTTCATCCGCGGCTGGCGCGCCTTGAACACCTGGCCGTGGGCACCTTCGCCGAGCAAGTCCAGCAGGATGTATTCGCCCAGGACCAGCCCGGCGGCCCGGCCGTGCAGGAGCAGTCGGGCTTGCCAGAGCGTCAGCCAGCCCCGGCGGATCAGTTCCTTGGCGAGCGCCATCGGCTCCTTGAACTGCTGCTGCATGGTTTCCTTCAGCTCTTTTTGCTGAACGGCGTCAAGCAGCGGCATCTCGCACAGGGTGCGCGCCAGGTTGTTCGCGAATTCCGTTCCCATGAAAAAAGCCGGTTCAGTCGTCGAGAGTTCCCGTCCGGTCCTGGAGACTATCAAGCAATCCTGCATCGGGCCACTGAAAAGGGCAAGGCGGGCTGACCCGATTACGTTTCGTTTCATTGCATATCACTGACACCCCCTCCGCAGTCTCAATGAGAATCAATAAGGGTTAGTGTCTACTAACGTCCGGCGCGCCCCGCACCTGTAGGTGCCTGGCGTGTCGGACGCTTCCCGCCGCAGCCGCCGGGCGGACTCGCCCGAGACTCGTCTTCCGCTCGCTTCCCGGTTTCGCGGTCCAGTTCTTCTACAATAATCGACATCATGACTCAACTCACGCACTTCGACGACTCCGGCGCCAGCCGCATGGTGGATACCAGCGGCAAGGCCGAAACCGAACGGGTCGCCCGCGCTTCCGGCCTGGTCCGCATGAACCCCGCCACTGCTGCTCTTATTCGCGACAAGCAACTCGCCAAGGGTGACGTGCTCGAAGTCGCTCGACTCGCCGGCATCATGGCCGCCAAGAAGACCGGCGAATTGATTCCGCTCTGCCATCCCCTGCCGATCACGTCCGCTGCCCTCGATTTTACCTGGGAAGCCGACGACCTGCTGCGGATCGAAAGCACCGTCAAGGTCGTCGGCCGTACCGGCGTCGAGATGGAAGCGTTGACTGCGGTCAGTGTGGCCGCGCTGACCGTTTACGACATGTGCAAGTCGGTCGATCGTGTTATGACCGTCGAGCGCATACGGTTGGAAGAGAAGAGCGGCGGCAAGAGCGGCGGCTTTCGCCGGGCGGATTGACAATTCGCCTCCCGCGCCATACTTTGGTTCAAGAATAATTGAAAGTTCAGAAGCGGCCAGGCACGCCCTCCGACCCTCGTTCCCAGGCTCCGCCTGGGAACGCACTGCCGCGAGGCTCCGCCTCGCTGAAGCGGCGGCGACATGCCACGCCAGCAGCGATTAAGGCGAGAATCTCGATGATGTGCTGGCCTTCGAGGCAGAGCCTCGAAGGCAGCGCGTTCCCAGGCCGAGCCTGGGAACGAGTGAACGAGTGGAACAGGGTTGAAATCGTGTTGGTCGCACGGGGTATTCCATGATTCCACAGTTGCACCACGGCAACGGCATCGAGACGCCCCGCCCCGCAGCTGCCCTCGCCGAGCTGCTGGCCGACGACTTGACCGAGGTCGAGCGCATCCTGGCCCGCACCATGCAGAGCAATCGGCCGCACGTCGCCAAGCTGGTGGCGCATCTGGCCCACTATCGCGGTAAACGGCTGCGGCCCGTCCTCCTGCTGCTGACTGCTCAGGCGTGCGGCGGCGTGACGAATGCCCATCATGTGCTGGCCGCCGTGGTCGAGATGATCCACACTGCCACGCTGGTCCACGACGACATCCTCGATAACGCTTCCGTGCGCCGCCATGTCTCAACCGTCAACGCCAAGTGGGACAACAGCAGCAGCGTCCTGCTCGGCGATTATCTCTTCACCCACGCCTTTCATCTGACGGCGACCATCGGGGATGCCAAGGCGTGCGAGATCATCGGCGACGCCACCAACAAGGTTTGCGAAGGGGAATTGCAGCAGATCGGCGAACGCGGCAACCTCGACCTGAGCGAAGACGATTACTTCCGCATCATCGACGGCAAGACGGCCGAGCTGACTTCGTGCTGCTGCCGGCTGGGCGCGATGTATGGCGACCGCGACGACGACACCATCGAAAGCCTGGCGCGCTACGGCCGGTCGCTGGGCGTCGCCTTCCAGATCGCGGACGACCTGCTCGACCTGGTGGGCGACGAACGGACCACGGGCAAATCGCTCGGCACCGACCTGGAACAACACAAGCTGACGCTGCCCTTGATCTGGCTGCGCGACCGGACCACCAGCGAGCAAGCGGGGCGGTTCCGGCAAATCCTGACCAGCCCTGGCAACCATAAGCGCGAAGCGCTGGCCCCGCTGCTGACGGAAACCGGAGCGCTGCATCACGCCCGCCGCCGCGCCGAGGACTTCGCAGCACAGGCGCGGGCGGAACTCGACTGCCTGCCGCCGTCAAAGTATCGCGGCATTCTGGAGCAACTTACCCGCCAAGTGGTGCATCGCAGTGCATAGCAGCCCGCCGCTCCGTTGCCCCGGATTTTCTTCCCGCCGCCGCCCGCATGAGCCACGTCACCTCGCAAGAGCGAACCGCAACTTCACCCGAACCGGCCGGCGGTCCCCATCGGGCCTTCCGCAGACGACTCCCTTCCGCCGTTGAAGCGCTGAAACGAAATGCTCCAGACGAAGACGAGTTGCCCTTGGTCGTCTCGTAGCCGATGACGGATCGCGTGGAGCCGGTGTACAATATCGAGGTCGAGGCCAGCCATCGCGGCCGGGTCGGCAAGAGCGGCGTGCTGGTGCGAAACATGCCAACGGGTCCGATTCCAGGGCCGTCGGGAGCGACGGCTTGCTGCCCGGAAATCAAGCAGGCGAACGCCGCCGAGTTTGAGCTGGTGAACCCATCGAAGCAAGGCAACTTCATCATCGGTGAGCTGGTGAGCGGAGGGCAGTTGTCGTTCATCGTCGAGAATCTGCCCAAGACCACTCCGCGAACCGGATGTCCGGGACAGTGGCTGTTCCAGCAAATGATGACGCATTTTGGCGCGAGCGTAACCGCCATCCAGGGGAATTGGGTTGGCGCATCGAGCGACAACCTGATCGCACTCAACCGGCTGACGGCTGGCGGCGCCCTGACGATCGAGGAGGCGGCAAAGCAAACCTGGACCGGGAGGCGTGCCAGGGACTACGGCTACACCCAGGTTCGCGTCGCAGGCTACCCGGCCGGCACACCGAGTCATTACACCAGCGTCCAGGTGCTCTTCACGAAGTAAAGGTGGTTTATGTCGAACGATCTGGAACAACTCGACCAAGCCGTCATCGGCGCTCTGCGGGGCATGGCGCGCCAAGGTCGGTCCCCATCGGAGATGGTCCGAGAGGTGAAGCGTCGCTTGGGGACGGAAACGCACATCCTTACGCTCCTGAGCCATTTCAGGCACGCCTTCCACCTGACACTGGCAGAGGCAAAGCCCATCGCCGCCCTCTCTCGGAACGAACAACGGGAAGTCGAGGACGAGCCTTTGCTGGACGACCTGCTTTCGCCAGCGATTCTAAATCACCGCTCGGACTGGGAAAGCCATGATTCGTAACGACGGGGCATCGATACCTGGGCGGAAGGTGTATTGAACATGCCGATGCCTGCCGCCGTCGCAGTATCGCGGCATTCTGGAGCAGCTTACCCGACAGGTGGTCCATCGGAGCGCATAGTAGCCCACTGATCCGCCGTGGGGCGCAATTGAGACGGTTGCTATGCTGAATCTTTAGTAGTCTGCGACCAGCGTTGGCGCGCTAAATCAGCCAGTGGTTTGAATAGCTCGGACACGCGCTCGATCAAGGGGCGGCTGGCTGGCAAAGTTGGGCCAGCGCCCGTTATCTCGTTTGCCAGTAGATAAAACTCCTCGCAATCTATTCTGAAACTGGCGCAGTCCGCTTGATCCCCCGCCTGCATTCGCAACTCCAGTAACGTCAAATCGCCGCGTTCAAAGCACAGATAGAGGAAGCCCAGGCAAAGCCCTTTCCAGTCCAGTTGATCCCAGATGATTCGAGCGACTTTATCGGTCGCCGGCCAAAGCACTTCCAAGGCTGGATCGGCGGTATGCACCAATGAGAGGTCAAGAATCCACGCGGGGGGCTTGTCCATCCGCTCAATTTGCCGGTCGGCCCAGGCAACCCAATCATCCGGGTGGGCGAACCCGCTTTCGATAGCGGCAATCCAGATGAGTAGCAGTTCATCCACCGCAGTAATCCGTCGGCCAAACCAATTGTGGCTGAAAACGGCCACGCGCCCAGTTTCAGGCCGGACAGTCGCGGCTGCGCCGCGGAGCAGCAGATTACTTTACGCCGGCCACCGCTAGCTCCTGAAACTGCTGACGCATCTTCGACGCATCCGAGTTCGGCAGGCCCGTGCGCTGAATCAGCAGGATCAGGAAAAGGTCCTTGTTCGGATCGATCCACCCCTGCGTGCCGTAAGCGCCGCCGTGGCCGTAGGCGCCAGCAGAGAGCATTTCAGTCACGCCCTGCGGCTGGCGCACCACGGCCCAGCCGAAGCCGAACCCCATCCCCGCAGTGAAGCCAGTAGTCAACTCGCCGGTTTGCACCTTGGTCATCGCGGCCACGCTTTCCGGCGAGAGGATGCGCGCCTTGCCCAACGTCCCCTGGTTGAGCATCATCTGATAGAGCTTGGCCAGGTCCGCGCCGGTCGAATACAGACCGCCGGCGGGAATCGGATAGCGCGGCTCCTTCGGCAAATCGATGAGCGTGTTAGGGGACGGAACCAACTGCCCGTCCTTCTTGAAGTAGGTGATCGCGGCCCGTTCCAGCTGAACCGGCGTCGGGTAGAACGTGGTGTCGTTCATGCCGAGCGGTTCGAAGACGCGCTTGCGCAGGAAGTCCTCGTAAGAAAGGCCGGAAACCACTTCAATGACCCGCCCCAGGGTGTCGATGCCAGGGTTACAGTAAGACCATTTGCTGCCCGGCTCGAACTCCAGCGGGCGCTGCGAAAAGACCAGTGTGGCCTCGGCCAGCGTCCGGTTGCGCTTCACGTAGAGATCGCTGACGGCGGGCGGCAGCGCGCCGGTCAAGCCCGAGGTGTGCGTCAATAGGTCGCGGATCGTGATCGGCCGCGCCGGCTTCTTCAGGGTGACAGCGTCCGCCGACCGCTTCTCAATCAGCATCTGGCCCTTGAATTCCGGCAGGTGCTTTTCCACCGGGTCATCGACGGTCAGCTTGCCCTCGTCGGCCAGGATCATGATGCCGATGGCCGTGATCGGCTTGGTCATCGACGCGATGCGGAACAGGCCGTCCTTGTTCATCGGTTGCTTTTTTTCGAGATTGAGGCTGCCGACCGCTTCAAAACTGATGACTCCGTCCTTCCGGCCCACGACGGTGACCGCGCCCGCCAGGTCTTTGTCGTCCACGAACGCCTGCATGGCAGTACGAATCTTGGCCAGCTTCTCGGCGTCGGCATCGCCTGCGCGCGCCGAAGCGGTGGTCAAAACGAGCATCGTCACGAGGACGAGGAAGGACAGCTTGCGAAGCGCCAGATACATGATGAAATTCTCTGGATTGGAATTATTCCGGAGTCTCGGGCAGCAGCGAGCGCTCCTCGCCGGTCTTGGCAAGCTCGGCTTCCGCCAGGTCGCTGAAACGCCCGACGATGGCGGACATGCCCTCGGCGACCACGCCCGTCTCCGTTTTCGGCTCGAAGGCAGCGAAGGCCGCCACCAGACGCTGCAAGCGCTGCAGGCGCGCGTCGAGGAACTTTTCCGTCCGCTTTTCGTCGCCGACCTCGGCATCGAGTTCGCATTGCTTGAGGAGCGCCACCACCTCGCGCGGATTCGCGGTGGTGAAGTTGAGGTTCTTCTTGGCGGTGTTGTAGGTCAGCACCCAGGCCTTGACGGTCAAGGCCGGCGACGGCAGTTGCTGGTTCCAACCCTTGGGTGTGTATTCGCCCAGGACTTTGCTGTCGTCGGCGTACATTTGCTCGAGGTACTGCTTGAGCGCGGGCACCTTGGAATCCTTCTGAGCCAGGGTTTCCCGATCGATGCCGATCTTGTTCATGGCCGAAACGGCGATCACATCCTTCTGGATAATGGCCCCATAGGCGAGGCTGTACTTGGCCAGGGTCGGGTTCTGGCGGCGCGCGATCAGGCCGAGCTTGCGGTTGTCCGGGTTTTCCAGGGCCTGCTTGGTGATGGCCCAGGCCGCCTTGACGACGCGCTCCTTGTAAAACTTGTAAACCAATTCGCCGGCGCTCTCGGCCAGGTCCAGGCCGGTCGCCAGCACCTTGGCGAACGGCACCGCCGTCCCACTCACGTTGGCCGCGAACTTGATCAGGTTCAACGTGGCCTTGATCTGGTAGTACGAAAACTGCTCGTGCTGGTTCTTGACGAAGTTCTCGATGGAAGTGGTGTAGGGACTGACGGCGCTGTCGGACTCGTTGCGCGATTCCACCCACTTGCGGAGCTGGATGGCGCGCTGGACGGCAGCCGCCACGTTGGTGATGAACTTCTGCAGTTCCCCGGCGGCGGCCAGCGGCGCGATAAACTTGCCCATCACGGTCGCGCCCGCACTGGAAATGGCCGTGGCGGTGGCCATGATGGCGCTGTCGCGCTTCATCTTCTCGACGAGCTTGGCGATCGACTTGAGCTGGGACGTGTTGGGACTGACCTCCCCCAGGGAGTTCAGCGCCAGTTCGTAGTCCTCCTGCTCCTCTTTCAGTTGCTCCTCGATCTTCTTGGCCTCTTCCTTCTTGGCCTTCTTCTTGGCCTTGGTGCTCTTCTCCGTGAATTCCTCGCCGAGGTCCGTCAATTGGTCGAGGACCTTTTTGCCCTCGTCAATCGCCGTCGAGATGGCAGTCGTTTCATCGCTGATCTTTTTCTTCCCGGTCTTGTCCTGGCCGACGGACTTGAAATTGGCGACGCCGCCAATAGCCGACTTGGCGGACTTGGCCGCCATGTCGCTCACGGTCTTGACCACGTCACTCCATTTGCCGTCCTTGAATTTCTGGATCAGCTCCGCTTTCTTGCCGCTCGACGCGACCTGGAACGCGGTCTTGAAACCGGAGCCGATGGTCGTCAGCAGGGCCTGCTTGGCCTCCTGGTTCTTGCCCAGGCCCTTGGCTGAGATCAGGAAGCCGTTTTCGACGGCGTCGCCGACCTTGAGCAGAATAGCGGCGAAGTCCGGCTCGTCCTCGGTCAGCATGGGCGCGATCGCCACCGCCGCGCCGAATTCCTTCATGCCGAGGGCCACCATCGCGGCCAGGTCTTCGTTGCCGGTCGCCGTTTTCAGGATCGTGGCCACGATGCCGCTGACGTTATTGATGAGCGACTGGGCGCCCTCCGGGCCTTGCTTTTTGACCAGCGAGACTGCGCCGTCCAGGCTGGTGGTCGTGATGGCCACCGTGATGTCGAGGATCGCTTCCACGCCGCTGCTTTGGCCGGGAATCAGCTTGACCGCCTTGCCGGCGATGGCCACCAGTTTCGAGACGGTCCCCAGGTTGTTGGCCAGGTCGCCCTTGTCCGTGTAGTCCTCGAGTTCCTTGAGGTAGTAGTCGTTCGATTCCTCGATCATCCGCTGCGTCTTGCTGAACGCCTTGGGCACGAAGTTCTCCGGCAGCACCTCTTCGCGCACCAGGGGATCGTAGAGTTCGTCGGTGATCTCTTGCGGCGTGAACAGCGGCACGGTCTGCTTGACCAGCTCCTGGTCCTTGAGCTGCGTCCGCGTCGTCTGCGCATCGGTGAGAATCTTCTTCAGGTCGTTGAGCACGTTCAGCTGGAGATAGGCCTCGACCATTTCCTCTTGCTTGGGGCCGCGCGTGACCTTGCTGACTTCCTCGGTGTCGAGCGCTTCGGTCTGATCGCCGCGCCGGCCGCGCGTCATGATCTTCTTGCCTTCCAGCTCCAGTTCCATCTGGAAGGCTTTTTTCATCTTGGGCTTCTCGGCGCGCAGCCGGGCCGTCACGCGGTCCAGGTAATCTTCCTTGAGCGCCTGGTCGTCGCTTTCTTCCTTCTCGCGCAGCGCGCGAAAGCGCTCCACCACGTCGCCGTCGCCGCCGCCATCGACGAGGTCCTTGCCGGTGAGCCGATTCAGCCATTTCTGCTGCGCTTCGTCAAGCGACATGATGCGATCCTCGTTGCGGCGATTCGCGGAATTCGGTCCAAGAGCTAGCGTACAAGACTGGTAGGGTCCGCTGTGCGAACCATGAGAGTCCCGAACTGGCAGGGTCCGCTGTGCGGACCATGAGAGTCCCGACAACATGAAGGTTAGTGGTCCGCACAGCGGACCCTACGGGAATTTTGTCCTCTGGCTCCCAGCGAAGCAGTTCGGTCGCGGTTACAAACTGATCAGCAAGTTCTTTTCGACGTCCAGCAAAGCGTTGTAGATGGAATTCAGCCCCGCGAACGGCTTCACGAAGGGGTTTTCCCGGAGCAGCTTCATCCGGCCGTCCTTGACCAGGTAGTTCTTGTAGCGGCGCACGACGGCCAGTCCCTCCTCGCGCCGCCCCTGCTTGGTCGCGAACGGCACGCCGGGCTTGATGATTTCCTGAATGACCGCGTCGAAGGCCAGCGGATTGAACAGGCCGCCAATCTTGTTCAGCGAGGTCTCCAGCTCCGGTCGGGCGGTCGGCTCCAGCTCCTCAACCTTCGCGAGCAGGCTGGCTAGCCCTTCCTTGAAGTCCTTGACGGCGTCCTGCCATTTCTTCTGGACCTCCGGCAGCTTGTTGCGGCCCGCCAGGTCCAGGCCCTGCGGAAACTCCATGACCCACTTGGCCCGGTCGCGCGCGATGTTCAGCTGAAACTCGGCGGTGAAGCGGTCCTTCGATTTCTCGAACGCCTGCTGCGCCATCTCCCCGAGCTTGACGACTTCGTCGTAGAGCTTCCCCAGCGCGCCCGCTTCCTTCACTTTGGGCAACACCTTGGTCTTGAAGTCTTGATACTTGGCCTTCCAGATGGATTCGTCGTTCTCGGCCTCGTCAATGACCTTCTGGGCGGCCTGCTGGCCTTCGTTCATCGCTTCCGGATCGGTCAGGGCTTTCTGGATTTCCTGCTGGAGACGTTCCAGGTCCGCCACCGCCGAGGACAAGCCGCCTTCGGCCTTGCCGCTGTCGAGCAGCGCTGCCAGCTGCTTTTGCAGGCTGTTGTAGTATTCGTCCTTGCCGCCGAATTTTTCCTTCGCCTTGGTCAGGTCCTCCACCGCCTTCTTCTGGTCCTTGGCGAATGCCTTGTACTCCGCCCTGGCCTTGCCGGCCTGGACAATGGCCTCGCGCGTCTTTTTGAGCCAGGCCACCAGTTTCTTGCTGGACTCATCCATCGCGGTCGTCAATAGACCGCCCTTGATGGCTTTGATTTCATCCTGCAAGGCCGTCTTGGTATCGGGCAAGTAAGTCGTCAGGTCCTGGTTCTTCAACAGCGCGGTCTGCGTGGCGATGTCCTTGCTGAGCTGCTGCATGCTCGGTTCCGATGACTTGCTGTCTCCCTTCTCCAGGCCGTTGATCGCTTGCATCAGCCGTTTCTTCAGCACCTCCATGTCCTTCACGGCCGAGTCGAGCAGATCGTTGTCGTCGCTGTCCACCAACCCTTCGAGGTCGGCGAGCTCGGCGGTCAGCAGGTCGGCGTACTTCTCGTACTCCGGACTGTCCGTCAGAAAGCTGCCCTTGTATTGTTCCACCGTTTCGTTGTAGCGCGCGAGCAAACCGGACAGCCTGCCGAATTCCTTCTTGGCGGCCGTTTGCTTGTCCTTGGTCGTCGTGGCGATGGCTTCCTGGGCCGCTTTCACCTCTTCTTTCAACTCGGCCAGCGCTTTCAACGGGCGCACGAAGCCATCGGGTTCCTGGACCGCCTCGCACTGGGCGACGAGTTCCTTGAAACGCTTCTCCAGGGCCGGATACTCCGGCGCGGCGTAAGGTTCGAGCTTGTCCAGCGCGGCCCGGCAGAGCTGGCGTGCTTTCTCGTACTTGGGCCGTTCTTTCCGCAGCTCATCCTGATGGACGATCTCGGAAAGCTCATCCTCGTACTTGCCGGGGTTCTCGGTCATTTCCTTGACCTCGTCGAGCAACTTGCCGAGCGCTGTCAGGATCTTGTCCCTGGGCAGGTCCGTTTCAAGGAGCGCAACCTGTTTTGCCCGGTTCCATTCCGCCTGAAGATTCTCGAACCGGGTCTGATACTCTCCGAGCGATGAGACATTGTCCTTTTGAAATTTCCGCCGAATCGCGATATTCAGTTCCGTGAAGGCCGCCTTGACTTCCTTGCCTTTCTGGTCGAGCGCATCGTCGGCCGCATCGCGGAACTCCTTCAGCTTGCCATAAGCCGCGACGCGCTCCTCGTTCAGTTCAATCTGATCCAGCAAGCGCTGCAAGGTTTCAGCTGCATCGACATAGGACATGTCCTTGCCGACCTCGGTGGTTTTCAGCGACTGGAGTTCGACGGTAATCTCCGACGGGAAGGGCGGCGCGGCCAGCAGCACCGGGTATTTGCTTGCCATGTGTTCTTGACAGGTACTGAGGGCCGGTTCGAGCTTTTTGGCCAATTTGTCCCAGTCCTGCTTCTCGGCTTCCAGCTGCTGGAGACGGACACCGACGGTTTTCAGCACCTCGCTCGCCACCGAATGCGCCCGCGCGAAATCTCGCTCGGCTAGCGCCGTGTCGGCGACGCTCAGCTCGCGGCGCACGGCAGCGGTTTCGCGCGCTGGAGCGACCAGCGCGAGTTCCTCCACCATCGACTCGGCCCCCGACCTCTGAGCCAGTGCGTTCCGCTTGGCGGTGCGCTGGAGTTCCTGTTTCCGCGCGACGACGATCGCCAGGGTTTCCAGGGTTTCTCCGACTTTTTCGGAGGTGTAGCGCTCCACCGGCTTGCGATACAGGTCCGAAAGCAGGGTCTCCAGGTCCGCGTGGAGCTTGGCCTGATATTCCTCCGAGAGCAGGTCGTCTTGCGCCGCCGCGGTCTCGATCGCTTTCTGACGATTGAACAACGCGGCATAGGTCGCTTTAGCCTCCTTGATGACCCGCGCCGCGGCCTTTTCCGCCTTTTGCTTTTCGGAGGCGACATTCCGCAGAATATCCACGGCACCCAGAAAATCGCCGGCGTTGGCCTTACTCTTGGCGGCCTTGAGATAGTTCTCGATTTGCTGGCAGTGACTCTCGGTCTCCGGCAGCTCGCGCAGGGCCGAAAGCGCATCCTCGGCGTCCGCGCTGTCGCTCTCGTACTTGACCTGGGCCGCCAGCTGGCTGCGTTCGATCCGGCGCTGCTCCTTGCGTTGTTCTTTCTCGCGCTCCTGCTGCAGCGAGAGTTCGGTCTTGACCCCGATCAGCGTCAGAAATTCGCTCAGGACGGACATGGCAGTGGTTCCCAGGTCGAGAGGATCGGTGGAGTCGTGAACCGCGGCTTCAGCTGGTCAGCATTTGCTTCATGTCTTTCAGCGCCGCGGCCAGCGCGGCGTGAATGCGGTACTTGCCGAACATGGTATCTTCGAGCTCCTTGAGCAACGGCGCTTTGTCGACCTTCGCCGAATACTCGTCCATGACCTTGCCTGCCAGTTGCACCGCCTTGGCGCGGTCTTCCGGCTTGCTGCGCTGAATCAGCTCCAGCGAGGCTTCAAGCTTGTTGCCGAAGTCGGGCAGCGCCTTGGGGAATTCGCGCACCCGCTTGGCGATTTCGGGAAAGCGGGGATCTTCGACGACGTCGGGGTGCGACAGCGTCTCGGACACCAGCCGGTCGAGGTCGGCGCCGGCGGCGTTCAGGCCCTGGTTCCAGCGCACCAGGATCGGGCGGGTCTTCGCTAGCCCCGCGCCCACGGCCTCGCGCACTTCTTGCTTCGCTACGGCGGCGCGCAGGGAAGACTTCACCAGGCCCGCCAGGGTATCCAGTTCCTCCAGCGCCCCGGCCAGGTCTTTGTCCTTGCGGAGTTGCACCACCTTCGCGTGCTGCTGCTTGAGTTCGGCATCCTTCCCGGTCTTGGCGGCCACGGCCAGCGCGAGCGCCTTGTCGTAGGAGCCTTGCAGCGCGGCCAGCCGCTTGTCGAATTCCGCCGCCGCCTTCTCCGGGTCGCCGCCGCCTTCGACCAGGACCTGAATGTCCGCTTCCAGATTGTCGAGCAAGTCCGTGGTTTGTTCGAGCTTGCCGGCCTTGGCGGCCTTGGTGGCCGCCGCGATCAACTTGTCGAGCTCGCCCTTGCTGTCCGGCTGGAGTTCGACCGCGCGCTGATAGCCCGGCAGCAGCACGCGCAGCCGTTGCTTGAGCACGGTGGTGACATGGTCCTGCGGCCCGGCCTTCCAGATGCGATTGGTCAGCTCATGCAGCTCCGTCAGGGCCGCTTCCAGGCCGTCGCCCTTGCCCGCTTTCGCCGCCGTCGTGGCCTGCTGGACCAACTCGTCGAGGTCATCTTCCTGATCGGGCGCGTAGCGCTTGGCTTCCATGATGCGGGGCAGCAAGGTCTTTAACCGGTCCTTCAGGGTCGTCAGCAGCGCGCCTGCCTTTTCACTTTCGCCCTCGTCCCTACCCTCGTCCTCGTCCTCGGATGGCTCCTCCGAATCCTTGACGTCATCATCATCGTCCGTATCCTCGACCTCCGGCGCGGCTTCGATCTCCTCCACTTTTTCCTTCTGGCGCAGCTCGATCTTCAGGGTCAGCCCGGTGGTCTTTTTCACCAGTTGCTTGACCTTCGCCGCCAGGCCGCCCGCCGGTTTGATGGTAGTCTCGAACACCAGCAGGCCGTCCTCGCCAAAGCACCGGCCGCGCAGGACCATGCCGCCGCCGCACTCCTTCTGCTTGTTCTTGACGGCGGCGCCCCCGATCTTGGTGCGCGAGACGATCAAGCCGGGCTTGGCGGACACCACCAGGGCAAAATTGCGCGGCGCCTTCTTGGCGGCCTTGAGCTCTTTTTTGAGCAACTCATCGATTGGCATGGTCAACTCCTGTTCCGGAGTGCGGCGAACGAAGCTCGATGGTCTGGGTATGGATGTGATTCTGTATCGTACAGCAATTCTGTCAAATGAAATTTGCGTGACCCAGCGGGTTTGCGCGTTGGCTGCGCGTGCGCGCTGGGCCGTGGGTCAGGTTTTCAACCCACTGCTTTGAACATGGAAACGTAAGTTATTGGCCTGCGTCACGTTAAGCCATCAATCGCCGTGCGTGGGCAGTCTCATTAAGGTTTTCGTTGA
>JAGVLI010000468.1 GCA_020054355.1 Planctomycetales bacterium
GCCGCCGCGCCGGCCTTCGGCTGCGCCGCGGGTTTCTCCGGAAGGGGACCGTCGGAGCCGGGCACTACCTGCGTCAAGTCCGCGCTCAGGATCGACGGACATAAGTACCGTTCGATATGTTCGACCACCATTTCGGTGCCGCGCGCGTGACTGACATAAGGAGGTTGCCGGGGATCGTAGAGGGCATCGGTCAAATCGCGGGCCAGGACCACGTTCTTGCCGAGCCGCAGCATCTGGCGGATGCCGAAGGGCCGCGCCAGGATGCACCAGTTGGTGTGCACGCCCATCAAAACGATGTTCTTGATGCCTTCCTGCTCGCAGAAGTTGTAGATTTCCTGACCGCTGTCGCTGATGCCGTCATAGCCGATGATGTCCAGCCCGGCATGCTGCCGGCTGTGCCGGCGCACCACCGGCCCGAGCGCCGGATCGTCGCAATCGAGGTCGCGGTCCACGGGCAAGGTCGGCGGCTCGTGCTTCGGGTCGCGATCGCAGCGCCGGTCGATGGGGACGGGCGGTTTCACTGCTTTCGCGGTCTCCATCCGCTTGCGGTAGGGCGAGCCGGCGTAGATATTCATGGTGTCGCTGGGCGCGTGGATAACCATCACGCCGCGGTCGCGGGCCGCCGTCAGCACCTGGTTCATGCGCGGGGCCATCACGCCGACGCGCTGGGCAGCCAGCTTGCAATGGTGGTCGTCCCACATGTCGCAAACAATGATCGCGGTCTCGGACGCTTCCCAGTCCACCGTGCGCTCGACGACCTTGAGCTTGCCGCTGCCGGCGGGTTCCTCGCGCCGTTCGCGGAGGTGCAGCCGCAGCTTGCCCGGCACCTTGGGCCGGTTGGCGATCCGGGTCTCGTTCTGGTCGCAAGGAGTGGCCAGTTCGCCGCGAACGAACACCATGACCGCGAGCGCCAGCAACGTCGTCCACAAGGGAATGCGCGACATGGGATGGCCTTTCGGATTTTCGGGGACAGCGCTTGATCGTGGGAAAGCGCCTCACCCCCGTGTGAAGCCGGGGGTGAGGTGATGGAAGGGTGCGAAACCGCAAGCGGCGACGAGCATCACTCGCAGGACTTCAGGGCCAGCACCGCGAAAGCAGTGCCCGCGTTGGTGATGTAGTGATAGCGATCCGTGTTGAGGGAGCGCGTGAACCAGCGGCCGGACTCGCGCTGATTGCCGTGCAGCCATTTCACGCCTTTCTGAATGGCCGCGTGGTCGGCGGGCAGCCCCGCCTGACGCAGCACGTAGACCACCAGACCGGTGCCATAGCCGTCGCTGTTGCCGCTCTTGTCGATCTCGTACTTGGTGTCGAAGGCTTGCCAGTAGCCGAGGGACGGCAGGTTCCAGCCACCGTCGGGCCGCTGCAAGGCCAGCAGTTCCTTGATGGTTTCCTCGCGCCGCTCCTTGGTCAGCACGCCGTCCAGCTTGGCGGAAGCCCAGAGCAGCCAGGCCTTGTGATGCAGATTCGGCGGCGAGGTCTTCATGAGATAGGTCCGCAGCTTCGCCAGTCCGTCCTTGGCGCCGTCGCTTTTGGCGTAGTCCTCCGGAGCATGGCCGACGCCGACCGCAACGTAAACGGCCCCATAGTAGTCATCGTGCTCGAAGGGCGGCCAACCGCATTTCAGCCAGTCGAAGGAGCCATTCTTCAGCTGCAGGGTCCACATGCGGTCGAGGGCCTTGCGCGTCAGCGGATGCAGCTTGCCCGTGGTCTGGGCGTCGTTGAAGGCCAGGGTGGCGGCGGTGGCGACGACCTCGGTCTCGAAGCGCGGCTTGCCTAGGTCGGTGTCCCACCCTGCGATGCGCTTCTCGAAGAAGGCGCGGACTTCATCGTGGCCGGTCAGCGGCGCTTCCTTCAGCGCGGGCCGGGCCATCAGGTAGGGATAGTTCGTATGGCAAGTACCGCACTTCTTGACGGCGGTCCAGCTGGTGCCGGCCGTGTCGAGAAACTCGGCGGCCTTGGCCAACGAGAATTTCGCGGCCATCGGCTCGTCGGGCGAACTGCCCGGCACCTTGGCGGGCACGGCATTCTGCGCCGGCGCGGCCGATGCGAATACGGCTAGGGCGACGACGCTGGCAAGCAGGGTGTTGGCGGGTTTGAACATGGCGGACTCCATGAATCAACGAGGTAGGTCTAGTCTTGGTACTTCCAGGTCAGGCTCAAGGTACCACCGCGATCATGTCGAGCGTAATGGTTTTTCCCGCGAAGCCGACGCCCGTCACCTGGGCCTTGGAGGCAGCCGGCGGACGGCGCGGGTCGTATTGCTTCAAACGCAGTTCGCCGAACTTGCGGGTCGTCTCGTCGTCGGTGACGTAGTAAGTGCCCTTGGCGAGGTGGCGAAAATCGCTGCCAGTCTTCTTGAGCAATTCGCCCAGCGCCCCGAAAATCTCCTGAATCTGGGCTTCCGGCTTGGCTTCGCTCTTGCCGTACAGGCTCGCCACGTAAACGAGCTTGCCGTGGTTGATCCGTGTGACCCGGCTATAGACCGGAGAAGCCTGCACTCCCGGCGGCGTGAGGAATTTGATCGGCTCCTTGGCTTTCTCCTTGGGAACCGGCGCGGCCGCCACCAGTTCGATTTCAATGGGCAGGTCGGACTGCCATTCCACGAAGACCAGCGGCGGCACGGGCTGGTTGCCGAAGTAGCTGGCGATTTCCTTCTCCACTTCGGCGACGGCGGACATCGGCCGGAGGAATGCCTTGAGCTGCACGATCTGGGAATCGTTCAACTCCAGGAACTTTAGCGTGGCGCGCAAGCTCTCCATCGTCAATCGGGTGGCTTGGGCGAGGTCGTCGCCCTTGGGGCTGGCTTGACCGGAGACGTAAACGTGCGGCCCCGCCGGCAGAACCGCGACATGCGACCCGGAACGCGGCCCCGACAACGTGGCAGCGCGCAGCCGTTTGACCTCCGCGCCGCCCTTCGGAATCCCAGCGACGGCATCCATCGCCACCACGGCATCCGGATGAGGCAAGGCGCTTTCGACCATGCTCACCGCCGGCCGCACTTCATTCTTGAAGCGCCAGAAGAGGGCGTCCTGCACTTCGGGCACGAGCTTGGCTTGACGCACGTAGACGTTGATCTTCACCGCATGGTCGAAGCCCGAACGCGCTTCCACCAGGGCGGCTTCGAGATTGTTCAGCACTTGCTGAATCTGGGCATCGGGATCGCCCTTGCCGACGAGCTTGCCCTGGCCATCCAAAGGCAGCAACTGGGCCGTGTGGGCCAGCGCCAGGCCATCGACGACGACCGCCGGCGAGCTGCCGGTCTTGTCGTGCGGGTCCACGAAGCGCAGCTTGCCGGGTTCCGCGGCGCGAAGGTCGAGCGCGGCCGCGAGTAAGATGATCGTCGCCAGCGCTTGCCGGTGGTTCATGCGGCCTTCCTTTCCCCTGCCGTCACTCGAAGTGGGCGACTTCAACCAAATACAATAGCTGACAGCTATCAGCTAATAGCTGTCAGCTAGTTGCAGAAATCTAGCCCACGGCTTCCAGGCCCGTCAGTGTCCCCGTACTCGAACCGAACTTGTCGGCCTCGATGCCCATGCGCTGCAGCATGCTCACGTACAGGTTCGACAGCGGCGGCGGGTTGTTCGGATTGAAAGCCAGGTGCTGGCCGTGCTTGAAACCGCCGCCGGCCAGCAGCACGGGCAGGTTCTTGACGCCGTGCGTCGAAGCGTCGCCCAGGTTGCTGCTGAAGAAAACCATCGTCCGGTCGAGCAGGCTGACGCCTTCCTCCTTCGTATCCTTGAGGAGTTTCAGGAAGACGTTGAAGGTCTTCATCTTCTCCAGTTCGAGCTTCTTGAGTTGCTCGATCTTGCCGGGGTCGCGGCCGTTGTGCGTCAGGTCGTGATGGCCCAGGGTAACACCCGGAATGCCGGGCGTCACGCCGCTGGTGCCCAGCAGGTCCAGCGTGATGAGCCGGCTCGAATCGGTCTGCAAGGCGAGGTGGATCAGGTCGAACCAGATCCGGCATTTGCCGATGAGATCGACGCCGTCCGTGATATTGCGCGGCGGCTGGGCAGTCACCTTGGGCTTGGGCTTCTTCGCCCATTCCTCGGCCTGAAGCAAGCGCTGCTCCAGCTCCCGGACGCTGGTGAAATACTCGTCGAGCTTTTCGCGGTCGTGAGCGCCGAGCGCCGGCTGCATCTTCTTGGCCTGGTCGCGTACCGAGTCGAGGATGCTCTGGCCGTCCCGCAAGCGTCGGGCTTGCGCCTGGACTTCATCGGGCCGTCCTTCGAGAAACAGCCGCGCGAACACGCTCGACGCGAAATGGTCCGTCGGCACCGGCGCGCCGCTGCGCGTCCAGGCCAGTGGACTCTCGCCCAGCGAGAGCGTGGCGAAGCGCGTCTCGCCGCGAATGTGCTCGGCGGCGAACTGATCCAGCGAGATGCTGTTGCGGAAGCCGGCCCGGCGCTCCGGATGCGGGGCCGCCGTCAGGAAGCTGAAATGGGAATCGTGGCTGGGACCAACATTCGGATGGGCCAGGCCCGAAACGACCGTGAAGTCGCTGCGATAATCCTTGATGACTTCCAGGTAGGCCGACAGTTCGTAGTCCTTGCCGGCTTTCTGGGGGAAGAAGTATGCGGGCTGGAGTCCCAGCGGCGAGCAGATGCACACCATGCGGCGGCGCGGCTTGGCGGCAAGGCCCTGCGCGGGCGCGAAGGATTCCAGCCAGGGCATGGCCAGCGTGATGCCAGCGGCCCGCAGGAAATGGCGACGGTTGAGCTTCATGGGAATGTCCTCGTCTTGATGTCTGAGCTGTTGAACCCGGTTATGGTCGATTACCTGCGTGAAGATTTGGCTGTCTTTCCATTTTCTCGTTCCGTCGATACCGGCGCGGCATGGGTCAGCACGAGTTGCCTGCCGACCGCGCTGGCGTAACGCCAGAGAGTATCGACGGTCGGATTGGGTTGCCGGCCATTTTCCAGGCGACTGAGGCTCGCCTGGTCCATGCCAGTGAGTTTCGATACGGCCGCCAACGTCAACCCAGCTGCCTCCCGCGCCTTCTTCAATTCGTGGACGACGACCTTGACCGCGAAGTAGGCCCCGCTCTTGATCGGCCCTTCATGGTCACCGCTCGCCTCCAGGTCAGCCTGAGTCGGGCAGTGCGCGAACTCCTCGCGGATGGCCTTGTGACGGGCACGATCCTGCGCGGTCCATTTCGGCTTCGCGGCAGGCTTGGCGGTCATGGCTTTTTTCAGTCCAGGAAACCAGGTCGTTCCACGCCGATGTCAACGACCAGACCAACTCACGATCTTCAGCCCCGGAACCTGCTTGAAATCTCGTGTATTCTCCGTTACCAGAGTCGCTCCATGCTCCAGCACGGCAGCGGCGATACCCAAATCTGTCCTGCCGATCCTGATCTTCTGCCTGCGTAGTTGCTCGAACCTGTGCATGGCCTGTTCATCATAAGTGAGAATTTGCAATCGCGCGACAAATCGGATGTTCTCCGTTAGCCGCCGATAAGCCCAGGCAAGTCGCTCGGGCCGCTTCGCTCGACGTACTTGCGTGTACCACCCGGACAACTGCTCTTCCACGGACAACACGGTGATCGCCACGGTATCCGGGGGTTGCTGCAGGAACCGCTCGCTAATGGCCTCATGGCCTTCCTGGATATGAGTCAGTACATCCGTGTCGAGGATGAACTGGATCATGGTTTGTCGGCATCCTTATCCCGCTTCCGTCGATAGGCTTTCATGGATTTCTTCCACTCATCGATCCATGGATCGCCCTTGAACATGCCCGCGAATTCCGCCAGCGGATGCGCCTGCGACGGCAGATCCAGAGGAACAACCACCGCTCCACTGCCAAGCCTGACCTGGAGTTTCACTTTCAAGTTCGCCAGTGCCTCCGCCTGGGTACCGCCTTCCGCGGTCAACGCCAACGGTTCCCCGCCACGAGCGCGATACCCATTGCCTGCAATCGGTTCAATCAGGATCGGAATTTGCATGGGACACCTCGCGGATCGTTTCACGCTTCTCTTTGCAGAGCCTTAAACTCGGCATGGTCCAGTTTGCATTTTTGTGGACTTGTTTGCTCATTCGATCACTATTCTGCCTTCTCGACCAGCTCCGAAGTCCGTTTTGCCTTGCGCAACGCCGCCAGCGAGACATACCGTTGCCCCTGAACAAAAGCGCCCTGCAAGTCATTTTTGACCGGCTGGTCCAGCTTGATCGTGTGCTGCACGTCGTCAGGGGCAGAAAGGAAAAAGACCATCTGACTTTTCGCCGTAAAAGACTGTTTACCTTCGTCTAGAACGCGTTGAATGAGTTCGTCCAGCGGTCTATCGTGCAGACCACGTTGGAACAGGACTTCCGGCTCGACCCGGAGGATAGCGGGTACGGTCGCCTGAATTTGGCGCTCGGAGTAGAAAGCAAGGTATTTGACCTGCTGGAAACTGCGGTTGGCCTCACAAATGTAGGCGTGATACTCCAGGTAGATCGGCCAGGCAATCCGAGCTGCCACCACCACGATTTCCTTGGCCGGACGCAGAAGTTTGTCGGCATCGAGCATCTTCTGGAGTTCCCGGAGCAGGAACTCCTCGCGCTCGGAGACAACTTCTTTCTCTCTGCCAAGCAGGTCGTTGATGGCCTCGTTAAGGTCGGCGAACGAAGACCACACCAGACGGTCATCGTTGATTTCCTTGATAACTCCAGGCTCCGAGTGGTCCGGCGTGAGCACCAAAACCCGGCCATCCGGCTCAGTTTCGAGTCGTTCCAGGTGTCGCTCAAGTTGATCCTTCTTGAGGGCATTGCGTTCCGTCTTGGTCTCCAGGAGTATTCGCGCCTTGGCCATGATTTCCGCGTCCGGCACTCCACTGCCGCCCTTGGAGGCCTGGTTCTGGAAACTGACCAGCGTAAATTCCTCTCCAAGTAGCGCGCCGAGGACGAACTCGATGCGCGGCAATACCAGCGAACGGAGCACGGCCAATATCGAGGCTGTGACGCGGTTCTCACCCTGGCGATACGTCGAAAAGATGCTTTCGTCCATCCTCACCTTCCCCTCTACCTGGGAAGTGGTTGCCTTGGTTTATTTCGTCTGAAACACCTTGCTCTGCACGATCTCGTGCACGAGCGTGCGGAAGCCGTAGTTCTTTTCGCGCACCTTCTTGACGATCGCTTCGATCTCGGCCTTGTCGGCCGTCTGGGGCGCTGCGCCGGTGCCGTAGGTCAGCAGCTTCTCGGTCAGGGAGCGCGCAATCTGGTCTTTGTCCTTCAAGAGCAGCAGCTTGAAATCGTCCACGTTCTGAAAGCGCTGGCCGTCCGGCATCGCGTCGGACGGGTCCACCGGCTTGCCCTTGTGGTAGGGCATCCGCCGGCCGTCCACCATGACCACGGCCCCGCTGCCCGTGGTCCGATAGTTGTCCCGCCAGCCGCCGATCACGTCGAAGCTTTCCAGGGCAAACCCCGCGAAATCGAACTTGGCGTGACAGGCCGCGCAGGAACCTTCCCGATGCTTGGCCAGCTCCTCGCGAATCGTCTTGGAACCGCGCGTGTCGGGCGTCAGGCTCGGCAC
>JAGVLI010000409.1 GCA_020054355.1 Planctomycetales bacterium
TGCTAACGGCCAGTCAGATGTCGGGTGTGGAGCTGCGCCGGCGGCTGGTGCTGCACGTCGCGACGGCCGAGATCGCCGACGGCTTGCAGCAATGGCCGCACACCCGCTCGCTGATCCTGGAACGGCTCGGCCCCACTTACCTGGCGGTGGAAGAGGAACACGCCGCCGAGCTGCGCGAGCGGCTGAAGGCCCTGGGCATGCAGGTCGAAAGCTGACCTTGGCCCTGCTGCCGTTTGCGGCTTTGCCAGGCTGCCTGTGATACAATGCGCTGAATCGACGCGATTCAGGAGATTGCCATGTCCACGGCCGAATCAATTTCGGTTGCGAAAAAAAACGACTATCCCACCACGGATGGACGCCCCATGGCCGAGACTGACATCCATCGCCGGGACATGAACGACCTCATCGAGTCCCTCGATGCGTACTATGCCGACGAGCCGCAAATCTATGTTTCCGGCAATCTGCTGCTCTTCTATGTTCCCGGCAACAAGCGCAAGCACATTTCTCCCGACGTGTTCGTGGTGAAGGGCGTGGAAAAACGGCTGCGCGACAACTACCTGATCTGGGAAGAAGGCAAGGGGCCAGACGCCGCCATCGAACTGACTTCGTCATCCACCCGCGCCGAAGACACCAAGAAAAAGTTCTTGCTCTATCAGGACGTGCTGAAAGTGCCGGAGTATTTTCTGTTCGACCCCAAGGACGACTACCTCGATCCCCCTTTGCAAGGGCATCGCCTAGTGCGGGGCAAATACGTGCCGATTCGTCCCGTCCTCGGCCGGCTGCCCAGCGCGGTACTGGGCCTGCACCTGGAGCGGCACGGAAATGAACTGCGACTTTTCAATCCTCAGACTGAGCGCTGGTTGCCGACCCCGCGCGAAGCTGCCGAGCAAGCCGAAGCCAGGTTCCAGAGATCCGAAATAGTCCGGCTGCGGCAGGATGCCGAAATCGCCAAACTGCGGCTGGAAGTTGAGTTGCTGAAGCGCGGTTCGTCGCGGACTCCTTGAGCGGCTTCGCACTCCATCATCGGGAAGCACCATGCAGTACGCACGTTCGTGGAAATTCGTCTTCGACAGCCCGCACTGGCTCGGCAACCTGGCGCTGCCGGTGCTGTGCGGCCTCATCCCGGTGATCGGGCCGCTGGTCATGCTCGGCTACTACTACGCGGTGGTGGAATCGCTGCACCTGAGCCGGGGCCAGCGCTACGAGGACTTCACCTTCGAGCGCTTCATGGCTTACTTCATGCGCGGCCTCTGGCCGTTCGTGATTCAGCTGATGCTGATCCTGCCGCTGATGCTGGTCGTGCTGACGATCTGGCTGGTCGGCATCGGGCTGGGGGCCGCGTTCATCGATGACAAGAATGTCGGGGTCGTGATGCCGTTGCTCATCGCCGTCGGCAGCGTGCTCTACCTGGCAGTGCTGTTCGGCACCCTGGTCATTCTGGTGCCGATGTCGTTGCGCGCGGGCCTGGCCCAGGAGATCGCGCTCGGCGCTGCCTGGGAGTTCGGCGTGGATTTTCGCCGCCGCGTGCAGCGAGAATTGCTCATGTCGCTGCTGTACAACTTCCTGATGGGGCCAGTGGTCATGCTGCTCGGCGCGCTGTTCTGCTGCATCGGCATCTACCCGGCGAACGAATGGCTGATGCTCTCGCACTACCATCGCGTCGGCCAGCTGTATCAGCTCTACCTGGAGCGCGGCGGCACGGAAATTCCGCTGCGCGTCGAAGCGGCCTGACCTCGACGAATGATGGCAGCGTGCGCCGCATGGTTCGCCCTCGCGCCGCTCAGCGGTTCCTTGGCTCTTCGCCGCGCTGCTGCGCGGGGTTCGAGGCATCGGGGCGCTTGGCTTCCGAGGGCCGGTGGGGGCGAGTCTGAATGCCATTCTCCGCGCCCAGGGGCGACAGTCCCGCCAGGCCGCGCAGCTCATCGAGATCGAACGGCGACTTCTCCGGCTCTTCCTCCACCTCCACCAGCCGCTTGGTCGGGCTGGCCGATCTGCGACCCAGAATGACCGCCAGGCCGACGATGCCTGGAATCAGGACCATCACCAGCAGACTCAGCAGCATCCAGACCGGCAGCTGGCCGGCTTCGTCATCTTCTTCGCCGGGAGCGAAAGGCGAGGCGACCGGCAGTTCCGCCTGACTTTGCTTGGCCGTGTCGATGGGCGCGGTGGGCCGCGCGGTTTCGGGCTTGGTTGCCACCGGCGGCTTCTTGGCGGTCGGCGGAGGCGGCGGGATGACCGGCTCCGGCTCGGGCTTCGGGGAAGGCGTTGCCTTCATGGTGTACACGCCCAGGGCGATCAGGTTCGAATCGTTCTCCTTGCCGAAGACCCCAATGATCGGGGCGCCGTCGCCGATGGTGTGCTCGCCGCCACGTTCGCTGCCCACCCAGTTGCTGTTGTACGCTTGACTCTTATCCAGCTTGGCGCCCGTGATGCGCATGTAGCGGAGCGACAGGGCATTCAGCCCAAATCCCGTGCGCACCGTGATGCTGCCCACGGCATAGCCCGACGAAGCGCTGACGCGGACGGTGCGGCTGACCCGGGTCTTGATCATGCCCTTGCCGGAGCCACGATCGTTGAAAAGCCCATATTCCTTGAAATACGTCTCGCCGCTGGCCGTGCGATAGATCGGGCGCAACGCGGCGACGTTATCGCTGTCCTTTTCCAGACCGATGTCAAAGCCGACGAGCACCGCCCCGATGGCCGGCAGTTCGTCGAACGGCTTGTCGGAAATGCCGAAGCCCAGCAAATTGCTCTTGGTCACGCTCTTATTCGCCGCCGCCGCGCGGGCCGCGACCAGAATCGGGTCGGGTTCCCGGGCTTGCTGCCCGGCGGCCACGGAAACCAGACCGAGGAGCAAGGCCGGCACGGCCAGCAGCCGATGGACCACACGTTCGCCAGCGCACCAAGGGGAGCGACGAGCAGGCAGGTTCATGGTTCGATCCCGAGCAGCCAGGGTGAATTGCTAGACGAGGCCCGACCGTTTTGGCAGTCCCTCTAGCATACTACAAGAACCGACGGTCGGGAGGCTCCGAGGAACCTCTCGACCGTCGGTTTTTTGCGAAGCCGCAAGCGGCCTAAACGAGCGGCGTCTTGCCGGGCATCGCCACCGCCGGGGTGGACAGCTGCATGTCCCAGCTCAGCTGCTTCGGGAAGGTGTCTTCCTTCGAGTTCAGCGCCTGGTCCCAGGTGACGGCCTTGCCGGTATAGGCAGTCAAGCGGCCCATGACGGCCGTCAGCGAGCTTTCCGCCACGGTCTTCAGTTCGTTGATCGGCGTGCCCTTGCGGATGCTCTCGATCAGGTCGGTATGCTCCTGGACGTAAGGCGAGTTGTCCTTGCCGGTGAAGCGCCAGAGGGGCTGACCCTTGAAGTCGCGCATCACGTAGCCGTTAGCCTGGCAGAAGCCCTTCGAGCCGGCAATGGCCTCGGAGATGTTCGCCTCGGTGCCCGGAATCTGCCGGCACATGCTGAGCATGTGGACGCCGCCTTCGTATTCGTAGTCGATCGCGAAGTTGTCGAAGATATGGCCGACCTCACCGGGAGCGCCGACGGGGCGCGACAGCCGGCTGCCCATGCCGACGGCCTTGCTCGGGTGCTTGCCGATGGCCCAGTTGCAGACGTCGAGGTTGTGGACGTGCTGCTCGGCGATGTGGTCGCCGCAGGTCCAGACGAAGTGATACCAGTTGTGCAGCTGATAGGCCAGGTCGGTGCTCTTTTCACCCTTCTTGGCCAGGTCGTCGCGCGTGCGGAACCAGATGCCGTTGCCGTTCCAATAGGCGCGCATGGCGGTGATGTCGCCGAGCGTGCCGTCATGGATGCGCTTGATGGTTTCCAGGTAGCCGGTCTGATGGCGGCGCTGGGTGCCGGCCGCGACGCCGAGCTTTTTCTTCAGGGCCGCTTCGTAGGCGTCGAGCACGCGGCGGGTGCCGGGGCCATCGACGGACACGGGCTTCTCGGTGAAGACGTGCTTGCCGGCGGCGATGGCGGTTTGCAGGTGCAGCGGGCGGAAGCCGGGAGGGCCGGCCAGGATCACGTAATTGACGCCGCTGTTGACGACCTTCTCGTGGCAATCCAGGCCGGTGAAGCAGCGGTCCTCGGGCAAATCGACCTTGTTGCCAAGTTTCTTGACATCGTCCTTATCGGCCAGCTTCTGGAGCGTATTCCGGCACGAGTCCGTGCGGAATTTGAAGACGTCGCCGATGGCGGTGATCTGCACGTTCGGCGCGGCATGCAGGACGTTATCGCCGGCGCCGGTGCCTCGACCGCCGCAACCGATGATGCCGACCTTGATGACTTCGTCGCCCGCCGCATGGACGGCGGGGATGGCGACCGAAGCCAACGCGCCGCCGACCGCCGCGGTCTTCAGGAAGTCGCGCCGGCTGGTTTCTTGCTTGCTCATGAAGGAATCTCCCGTGCATGGTTAAGAAACTTCTGGTATACGCTTCGCTTCGATTGGATTCGCGACGCTTCGCAGAAGCGTTGAGCGATTCAACGCTTCTGCGAAGCGTCGCGAA
>JAGVLI010000655.1 GCA_020054355.1 Planctomycetales bacterium
CGTCGGCCAGCCGGGCCAACCGCTGCCGGGCGGCATCGCCTTCCAGCCCGTCAACGTCGCTGCCGATGCCGCCAGTGTCAACCTCACCCTGACGCCGACGGCCACGAGTCCTGAAGGGGTTCTCGATTTCGTCGTCCAGGGCAAGGCGCGGATCAACAACCTCGACAAGGTCGTGGTCGGCCAAGCCGTGATGCTGACGGTGCATCGACCCTTCACCGTCGAACTCGATAGCGCGAAGCTCAGCCTGCCTGCGGGCCAGGCAGTGCTGCTCAAGGGCAAGCTGGTGCGTCGGCCGGTCTTCAAGGAAGCGGTGCAGCTCAAGCTCGACGGCCTGCCGGCGGGAGTGACCTTGGCCGCCCCGCCCAAGGCGATTCCCGCCGACGGCAACGACTTTCAAATCGAGCTGAAGGTCGCCGCCAATGTAAAGCAAGCCGCAGCCAACTTGACCTTGACCTGCTCGGCGAATATCGGCGGAATGGCTTACATTCATCCGCCCGTGACGATCGCCGTCGAAGCGAAGTGAGGCGTTACTGCCGACTTTCCTTGGCGTGACCGTCGGTGTTGCAGGTTTGCCCAGTTTGACGCGAAAGCATACAACTGCTGGCGAAACGAGCAAATGCTGCCCACGTCCGCGACATCTGGACGGCCTGGGGACCGAGCGGCTGTGCCGCCCTTCGGCGTAAATCTCGATGAAAAGCGGTCTAATGGAGCGGTAACTTTCCGGCATCTAAATTGCGAGTGCTTTCGCCAGGAGACTGCGGAGAAACCTGCTGCCAGCTTGCATACCCAGCGTGCCACGCGCGCCGCAGTCCGCAAACCGGCAACTGCTAGAGTAAGGCAAGTGCCGTGTTATCAAACCGCTATTGCACTTGCCTTGGCACAGCAGTTGCAGTATAGTTGAGTGGCGGAATCGAGTTGCCCCAGACCGGAGAACGCCGCGTGAGCTTTGCCATCAAACTCAAGGAACTCCGCGCCGCAGCCGGGCTGACGCAAACCCAGCTGGCCGAGCAGAGCGGCGCCAGTCTCGGAGCCATCCGGGACTACGAGCAAGGCAAGCGCGAACCGCTGCTGTTCACCGGCTTCAAGCTCGCTCGCGCCCTCGGCGTGCCTGTGGATGCCTTCGCCGATTGCCCGCCCGAAATCCAGCCGACCCCGAAGCGGCTGGCCGGCAAGAAGCGCACCCAGATTCAGCCAAGGAAGTCCTCGATCGACCTGCCTGGTTCCAGACAAAAGGAAACCGTGCGATGAAGCTCCGCATACGGGGAAATCCCAATCTGTACGACGCCACCTTGCTGGTCCACGATTCGGACTGCGAAGACCTCGGCTGGCCGGCGGCCATCCGCATCTCCTGGGGAGACGGCGAACAGGTGTTTGCCGCCCCCGACGTGGCCATTCGCAACTGCAAGCTGGCCTGGGCGACGCCCGAAGAATGGCGCTCCCTGGCCGAGTACGGCTTCCTGCCGGACAACACCCCCAAGTAAGTCGCCACGTTGGCGGGCTTCGACCCGAAAGCACGCAGGCGTCACGTCTGGCGCGGCCAAGTTGCCGTGCCGGACGCGACGCCTGTTTTGTTGTTGCAGGGAGTGGAAAACGATCCGTTCATCCCGATTGAACCAAGCCAAGTCATTTGGCTCGGTCCACCCAAGCCGGCCGCTCGGCGGCCGGCGGACTGTGGACTGTGGATTCGTCCGCCGGCCGCCGAGCGGCCGGCTTGGGTGGAATTCGGACCCCTTGGTCCGGCTGTACTATGGCATTTTTTGCTTGCCTTTCAGACCGTTCTCGAAGATAAAATCATCTAACGGTATCCGGCAGGACTGCTGTCAAAAGCTGTGCGGGTTACCGTGTCAGCATCACTCGCTGCATCCCGACTACCTGCCATTCTCCTTGTACGCCTGGAGCGGACTTCCTGGTGTATTCAGCGCGCCGCCGCCCGCGTGCCCGCGCCATCCGTGCATCACCCCGAGGACCTTGCCATGCTGCGACTGGATGCGGAACGCTCGGTTTCCTGCTGCGATGGCCTGACCCGCCGCGATTTCCTCCACGCCGGGGCGCTGGTGCCCCTGGGGTTGACGTTACCGGGGTTCTTGAGTGCCAAGCCGCAAGCGGCCGACAAGGACGTCAACTGCATCATGCTGTTCCTGGTCGGCGGTCCCAGCCATATCGATACCTGGGACCCCAAGCCGAAAGCACCGGCCGAGGTGCGCGGCCCGTTTCAGCCCATCGCCACATCCGCGCCCGGCATGGAGATCAGCGAGATCTTTCCGAAGATGGCCAAGCATGCCGACAAATATTCGCTGATTCGTTCGGTCTATCACACGGCCACCGCCGTCCACGATACCGGCCACCAGATGATGCAGACCGGCCGGCTGTTCAGCGGCGGCGTCGAGCATCCGCACGCGGGTTGCGTGCTCGGCTACCTCAAAGGGCAGCGCGGCGAGGTGCCGGCCCACGTCTTGATGCCGCGACCCATTGGCCGAACTGGCGGCAACTTGCCGCACGGCCAGAACGCGGGCTACCTCG
This sequence comes from Planctomycetales bacterium, assembly GCA_020054355.1. Lineage (GTDB taxonomy): Bacteria > Planctomycetota > Planctomycetia > Gemmatales > Gemmataceae > JAGVLI01. Next base: position 2,521 of record JAGVLI010000655.1, read on the forward strand.
GCAAGCAGCACGATCCCTTTGTGCTGAACGCCGATCCTTCGGACCAGAAATTCAAGGTGCCGGACTTACTGCCGCCGGACTACATCTCGGCGGTGCGGGCCGAACGCCGGCAGAAGCTGCGGGACGCGGTCGATGGCGCGGTCGCTTCCTTCGAGAAGAATGCCGCCGCCAAGCAACTCGATGAGAATTTCAACCTCGCCTATCGGCTGATGTCATCGCCTCAGGCGCGGGAAGCCTTTGCCCTGGACCAGGAACCGGCTGCCAGCCGCGACCGCTACGGCCGGACGCGCTTCGGCCAGTGCTGCCTGCTGGCCCGCAGGCTGATCGAGCGCGGCGTGCGCTTCGTGACCGTCAACATGTTCGAGACGGTCTTCGACGAGATCACCTGGGACATTCATGGCTCGAAGCCGTTCACCGATATTCAGGAAATGTCCAAGGTAGTGGTGCCGAGCTTCGATCAGGGCTACAGCGCGCTGCTCGAAGACCTGCAAGAGCGAGGACTGCTCTCGAATACCATCGTCACGGCGCTGGGCGAATTCGGCCGGACGCCGAAGGTGAACCCGGCCGGCGGCCGCGATCATCATCCGGGCGTCTGGACCATCCTCATGGGCGGTGGGCCGATCAAGGGCGGACGGGTGGTCGGCGAATCCGACGAACTTGGCTACATACCGAAAACCAAGCCCGTGACGCCGGGCGAAGTCGCCGCGACGATCTATAAGGGTCTGGGCCTCGATCCGCATCACGAACTGCCGGGGCCGCAGAACCGGCCGCTGCCCTTGGTCGATTACGCGCTACAGCCGATCGAGGAGTTGTTCTGATGCCCGTGCCAGCCGGATCGATTGACTTCTTGAAGCGACTCAAGGAGATCGACTTGTTTTTCGAGGGCCGTGGCAAAGAGCACAAGACGATGCGCCGTCTGGTCCAGAACCTGGACAAGGCCGGCATCTCCTACGCCATCGTGGGCGGCATGGCGGTCAACGCGCATGGCCACGAACGCACTACCAAGGATGTGGACGTATTGCTGACCGCCGACGGATTCAACGCTTTCCGCCGGCGCTACGTGCCGAGGACTTACGATCCCGTGGATGGACATCCGCGGCGCTTCTTCGACCGACGCAACCGGTGCATGTTCGACATTCTGGTAACGGGCTTATATCCCGGCAGCGGCAGGCCGGGACCGATCAGCTATCCGGACCCGGACCAGGTCAGCGAGATCATTCAGACAATGCATGTCGTCAACCTGAGTACGCTCATTCAATTGAAACTCGCGGCGCGCCGTCACGGCGATTTCTATGATGTGCATCACCTGATCCGCGTACACGACCTGGATGAGCGATTTCAAAAGCAACTCCATCCCGCGGTGCATCGCGATTTCATCGAATGCCTGGAAGAGAAACGGCGCGAGGATGAGTACGAGGCCCGCCAGGACCGTATGTTGGAGCAAAAGTTGAAGGAACTCGATCAGGATTCGTGAAGCGCTGCTTCCAACTCCTGCTTTGGAGGGCGACCATGAGAACCGCGCTGCTGCTGTCCCTTTGGACGCTAGGCAGTGTTCTGACTCCCGTTCATGCCGGCGAGTTTCAGCTGTTGCCGCCGGATGTCGTGCTTTCCGGCCCTGGCGCGAGCCAGCGTCTGTTGGTACTGGTTGCCGATGGCAAGCAGATCGTTGGCGACCGCACCGGGCAGGCGAAGTTCGCTTCGTCCAACCCCGCCATCGCGACGGTCAGTGAAAGCGGCATCGTGCAAGCAGTCGGCGACGGCGAAGCGACCATCACTGCCACGCATGACAGCAAGCAGGCGACGGCCAAGGTCAAGGTGACGAAGACCAAGGAGCCTTCCGTCGAGAGCTTTCGCAACCAGATCATTCCGCTGTTGACCAAGGCCGGCTGCAATTCCGGGGCGTGTCATGGCGCGCTGGCCGGCAAGGGCGGCTTGAAGCTGTCGCTGCGCGGTTACGATCCGGCGGCTGATCATTTCGTGCTGACTCGTCAGGCGGCCGCCCGGCGGATCGACCGACAAGAACCGGCGAAAAGCCTGCTGCTGCGCAAACCGACGCTGGCGATGGATCACGGCGGCGGGCTGAAAATCGAAGCTAGCTCGTCCGACTATCGAATTCTTGCGGACTGGATTGCCAACGGCGCGCCGGGGCCGCGCGCCGAGGAAGCACGCATCCAGCGCCTGGAAGTGTTTCCCGCCGCCGCCACGCTGAAGCCCGCGGACACGCTGCAAGTGATCGTCCGGGCCTGGTACTCCGACGGCCGAGCCGTGGATGTCACCCGCTGGGCCAAGTTCTCGAGCAGCGAAGAGCTGATCGCCAAGGTCGATGACGGCGGGCTGGTCAAGGTGGCGGGACACGGCGAGGCGGCGATCACCGTCTGGTATTCCGACCTGGTGGCGGCCAGTCGCGTCACTTCACCCTTCGCGGGCGGCGACAAGCTGGCCGAACGGATCTCACAGGCGCCGCGCCGGAATTACATCGACGAACTGGTGCTGGCGAAGTTGCTCGCCCTGAAGATTCCGCCCTCGGCCCAGTGCAGCGACGAGGAGTTCGTGCGCCGGGCTTTTCTCGATGCCGCCGGCATCCTACCCAAGCCGGAAGAGGTCGAAAAATTCCTGGCGGATGCGTCCCCGGACAAGCGAGCGAAGCTGATCGACGCGCTGCTGCAACGGCCGGAGTTCGTCGATTACTGGACGTACAAATGGTCCGACATGCTGCTGGTTTCGACGCGCCGGCTGCCGCAACCCGCCGCCTGGTCGTTCTACCAGTTCGTTCGTCAGAGCGTGGCCAGCAACAAACCGTGGGACCGCTTCGCCCGCGATGTCCTCACCGCCTCCGGCAGCAACTTGCGGAATGGTGCTGCCAACTACTTCGTGCTGCACAAGGACGTGACCGACCTGACCGAGACGACTTCCGTCACGTTTCTCGGCATGTCGATCACTTGCGCCCGCTGTCATAATCATCCGCTGGAGAAATGGACGCAGGACCAGTACTGGGGCATGGCCAACCTTTTCGCCCGCGTCGCCATTAAGAACGGCGACCGCGCCGGCGAAGTGACCGTGCAAGCGCAGCCCAGCGGCGA
>JAGVLI010000760.1 GCA_020054355.1 Planctomycetales bacterium
AACCGGAGCAACTGGCCGACGATTACGAAAACCTCTGGACGCAACAGCAAGGCCAGGAGCGCGAGTTTTTCGATCGCGTCCGCGACGACTTCAACCGCAGCCAGCAGCCGCACTGCTTGCTCTACTTGCTGGCCCGCTGCGTCAAGGCCGCCGTCCGTTACAACGCCAGCGGCGAGTTCAACAACAGCCCGGACAATCGCCGCGTGGGCATGCGACCCCCCGCCATGCGCCGCAACCTGGTGGCCACCTCCCGGCTGCTGTACGGCAAGACCGATGTGCAGTGCCGCGATTACCGCGACATCCTGAATGAAGCCCGGCCGGGCGACGTGGCCTATCTCGATCCGCCCTATCAGGGCGTGTCCGATTCGGCGAACCATCGCTATTGCCAGGGCATCCAGCGCGACGACTTCGTGTCGGCGCTCGACGACCTGAATCGGCGTGGCATTCCCTATCTCGTCAGCTACGATGGCCGCACCGGCGACAAGGTCCACGGCCAGCCTTTGCCCGCCGAGTTGAAACTGCGGAGAATCGAGTTGCCGGTCGGCCGTTCGTCGCAGGCCACGCTGCTCGGTAAGGACGAAACCACTGTGGAATCGCTGTATCTCTCCGAACAGCTGGCTGACTCCATTCCCGATTCATCGTTTCGCGCGGGACGACGATAGTGACCATGTAGGATGCCTATCGCATGCGCTACCGCACCCTCGGCAAGACCGGCCTGGAAGTCAGCGAACTCGCCTTCGGCAGCCTGTTCGCCTCGTCACTCGGACCGGGCTTCGAGGAAAGCCGACGGGCGGTCCACCGCGCCATCGACCTCGGCATCAACTACTTCGATACCGCCCCCGCCTACGCCAACAGCGAGGAAGTCCTCGGCCGCATCCTGCGCGACGTGCGCGCCCCGCTGGTGCTGTCCACCAAGCTCGGCGGCCGGCCGTTGCCGTTCGAGCCGCAAAACGCGAAACAACTGGTCGCTTCGGTGGAAGAAAGCCTGCGCTTGCTGCATCGCGAAGTCATCGACGTGCTCTTCATCCACGAACCCGACCGGCCGTTGCAATACGCCTGGTGGACCGATCCGCACGCGGTGAGCGGTCCGGTTCTCGAAGTGCTCGACGACCTGAAGCGCCGCGGCCTGATCCGCTTCACTGGAGTCGGCGGCACCACGGTCACGGAAATGGCGCACCTGCTGCGCTCAGGCAAGTTCGACGTGGTCCTGACTGCCTTCAACTACAGCGCGTTGTTCCGCGAAGCGACGCACGAAGTCCTGCCCGCCGCGAAAGAACACAACCTCGGCATCGTCCTCGGTTCGACGCTGCAACAAGGGGCACTGGGCCGGCGCTACGACGACGTGGTCCGCGCCAAACCGCTGTGGCTGGCGAAGGCCAGGCAGGAGCAATTCCTGGCCTTCTATCGCTTCCTGGATGAGCTGGGCATGCCCATCGTCGAGTTGTGCCTGCGCTTCGCGCTCTCGAACGCGGATGCCAGCACCGTGCTGATCGGCCCGAAGACCGCCGAGCAGGTCGAGCAATCCGTGGCGGCCTTGGCCAAGGGACCGCTCTCCGCCGATGTCCTTGCCGAGCTCGACCGCCTGGCCGCGCTGGTGCCGTTTCGTCCGTTCGAGGAACCGATGATCCTGCCCTTCAGCCAGCCGCACTCTTATCACGGGCCGGGCATGGCCAACCTGGGCGCGGGCGCGCCCGTCGGCAAGCTGCCCTCGGCCTAATTTTCCGCTCTGGTTAGAAATCGCATCGCGCGCCGTCATCTTCCGCGAGGCGTCGAGCGGTTGAAGCGAGGGACTCATCATGAACGCACTGCGCTGGCTGGCCGTGGCCATGGGCTTGACTTTCCAGACGGGAAACGCCCTGGCCCAGGTGGAGGTCGCCGAGCCGAAGGAAGCGGCCAAGCCGCTGCGCGTGCTGATGTTCGCGGACGGCCCGACGCGCGAGTATCAATTGTGCCGTCGCCTGTTCATCACTCAGGTGGACAAGAAGCAGGTCGAACTGACCATCTGCCTGCAAGCCGGCGACCCGACCGGCCCGCGCTCCCAGGACCTGCCGGCGGAGCGTTTGCCCAAGGATTTCCCCGCGAGCCTGGCCGGCTTCGATCTCATTCTCGCGTTCGATCCGGACTGGACCCGGCTGAGCGTCGCGCAACTTGCCCTGCTGGAACCGTGGGTCAAGCAAGGCGGCGGGCTGGTCGTCGTCGCCGGCCCGGTGAATACCGGCAAGCTGGCCCAGCCCGATTACCAGAAACCCTTGAAGCCGATCATCGACCTGTATCCGGTCGAAGTGGCTGCAGCGCAGCCACCCGTGCAGGGCATCCGCATGCCCTGGAGGCTGACCTTCGCCGCCGGCGCTGCCGACATGAAGTTCCTGAGCTTCGACGACGGCCCGCAAGCGCTGGCACACTGGGATGCTTTCTTCTCCACGACCGCGCGCCGGGCCACGGACGAAGACCGTAAGAAGATCGCCGCCCTGATCGCCGCTCTTGACAGTCCGCGCTTCGAGGCGCGCGAGCAGGCGACCAAGGAGTTGGAGAAGATCGGCTTCAGCGCCCAGGCCGCGCTGGAAAAGGCCCTCGCGGACAAACCACCGCTGGAAGTCCGGACCCGACTTGAACGTCTTCTGGGGTTGCTCGAACTGCCCGATTTCGGCCGAGGCTTCTACTCGTTCCATCCGGTGAAAAGGGTCAAGCCGACCGCTGCCGTGGTGGCCACTTTCAGCGATCCCGAGGCCCGCCTGCCCGACGGCAAGGAACATCCCTACCTCGTCAAGATGTCCCACGGCACGGGCAAAGTCGTCTACCTCGGCTCCGGCGAAACCTGGCGTCTGCGTCTTTTCAAGGAAGCCTATCACGAACGCTTCTGGGTGCAGCTGGGCCGCTACGCCGCCGGCAAGTAGCGTTGGCCTGCGAATGTGAAGACCGAGTTGCAACGGCTTCGATCATTTCCCTAGGATGGCCCGCAGCACCAGGTTGGCAAACGTCTTCTGCGTTCGGGCATTGGCCAGCAATTCGCCAAGCACGAAGGTATGGTCGAAGGGATTGCCCTGGCTAATGCGCGTCTGCAATTCGGGCGTCATGGCGCGCACGATGTACACGGTTTTCACCCGCGCGTTGATGTTCTTGTCGTTCTCGAAGGATTTCATCGCCGCGCCCAGCCGTTCCAGCGCGCCGGCCTTGTCGTTGCCCGCCTTGACCTCCATCGCCACGATCGGCACATTCTTGGAATCGCGGAGTGAGATGTCGGGTTCACTGCCGAAGAGCAGATGATACCCGTCCTTGAGACGGATGCTCCGCATGTCGGCAACGCGCGCCAGCAAGGCGGCATGGTCCTGCGCCCGATAACTCGTGGACGTGCTGTCGCGCCAGACGATCTGGACGATTTCGTCCCGCAAGTGCTCGATCAGAATGGTTCGGACTTGCGCGATGCCCTCCTCGCCGATGGCATTGTTCCACGACCCTTGAATGGTCGCGCCCGCCGCCGCGAACTGGTAGCCCGCGAACTGTTCGGCCTGCAAATCCGGCGTCGATTTGGCGATGACGGAAAGGATGCTGTTCAGCGCTTGCACGAGTTGGCGGATGCGCTGCTCCGCCACTTGCTCCACCCGTCCTTCTTCAATCCCCGCGACGCCGCCGCCGACGAGTGATCCCAGCCCCTTTTGCGAAATCAGGGCAATGGTGCGGTAGTAGAGCAGCAAACGTGGTTGCTCGGCAAGCACGCGCGGGTGACAGAAGAACAGCACGGGCGTAATCCGCAGATTCTCGATGCGTTCCCATGCTGCCAGGTCGATACCCAATGTTGGCAAATTGTCCCACTCAAAACTGGCGGAGACTTGGACCAGTTTCCGCACCTCTTGGATGACGCGCCACAAGTCAAGTTCGCGAAGCTTGCGAACGAAGAACGTTGAGCGCAGGCTGTACTGCGCGAAATTGTCCGTTTCGACAAGCTGTCGGAGAAATGGATCAATTACCATGGGCGTGATGAGGCTATTGCCGAGGTTTGTTCCAGACGTACGCACACTTGCGGAGTTCATTGCGGCCGTGTGCTCCCATTTGCTGGCTGCTGTTTCCTTTGCCGCGTCCGAGCGTCCAGATGTGCTTCGTTTCTAGCCCAGCACTCGCAGCCATATCCGACAGGATCAGATCGACAGGAATCTCCTCGCCGCCGTACTGGACATTGTCGTTAATCATCACGACAGAGCCGCCGGGGCGCACAATCCGGGCAAACTCGAAAATGACCAAGGCCATCTCCAGGAAATAGTTTCGGATCATCCTGGGCACATTCGTGTTGTTCAGCAAGCCTTGGGCGTTCTTCGCTTCGAGCACGGCCAGCGTTTCTTGCAACGCGGCTTGCTGCTCGAAGGCGCGCATCGCTTCGGCAAATATCTGGCGTTTGCCGATGCCCTCGTAGAAAGTGCCCAACTCGTTCACCTTGGCGCGGTTCTCGACGGTGCAGGAGAGCAGCGCTTGCCTGAGTTCCTTCAGTTTGGCTTCATCGACATTCAGATAGGCCAACTCGAGCGCATACGTTCGAGTGTAGTCATAGCGATTGCAATAGGGCGGGGACGTCAGTAAGACATCCACGCTGTTCACCGGTTGCATTGGCAGCATGGTCAAACAGGAACCCTGCGTGACGGTGGTCTTCCCTCGGGGAACCGCCGAACACAAGGGGAACTGTTGAGCGGCCGTGAGGTCGTCCGCCATACGGCGCAATTGTTGTTCCAAGGCAGCTTTCAGCGAGAGAATGCGTCCCTTGTTGAACTCCTTGCCTCGCAGTTTTCTGGGTGCCCTCTCGTCCCAGCGCAAATACTGGCCGTCCTTTCGTGTGAAACTCACGGACTCCAGCACGGCCAAGCACGCGAAGTCAAAAAGCAGACGAATGTTGGGCGTGCGGATGCGATCGCGCACAAATGTTCGGAATCGAGCGATGTCGCGCTCCGTCGTTGTCGCGAATGCACCTTCGGTGATCGTCAAATGGCGGATGCGCAGCGCCGGGTCCTCATCGACTTTCCAATCGCCGGCTTCAAAGAGGTCGAAGTATTCTTGGAACTCGCTAGGCTGGACTTCTTGGGCAGCAAGTCGTGCCTCGATCGCGCGAAGGCCAACGGGTAAGAGCTCAATTCCAGTTGCGTCCAGTCCGCGTTCCCTGGCCCCGAACAACGCCGCGCCAGACCCGGCGAAGGGATCAAGCAGACAACCCGCATTCGGTGCAACCTTCGTGATTACATAATCGACCAGTTCCGCCGAGAAGCCTTCCTTGTACTTAAGCCATCGATAGAAAGGGGTGCTTCGATTGGACTGATAGCTGACCAGGGAGCGAGTCAAAACCGGATTGATCCTGATCCGAGGGCAGTATTTGTAGTACAGGGTGGTCCGCGATACGTTCTCCGTGCGGACAATTGACGAAGCGGGTGGCTGACGTCCAGGCATCGGATTCACCTTCAATTTTCAAGCGAGGGTAACATAAAATTAAGTCACCTGCAATGGACAAACATTCACATCCAAGGATTGGCGAGTGGGCCCCGAATAGCTGCACGTACGCCAGCTGAATTCATAAGTGCAATCTAATTAAGGACTTGCAAATATCTCCAGGCCGACTGACACTCATTTCACCAGCAGTGCTGCACCGCAGGATATATTGACCGGATGGAAAATCAGATTTCGTCCCGCACCGAACTGGCCGACCGTTACCTGGCCCAGCTGCCCTACACGCCGTACCCCGTGCAGGAAGAAGCCCTGCTCACCTGGTTCACTGCCGACCAGGGCGTGCTGGTCTGCGCCCCCACCGGCATGGGCAAGACTTTGATCGCCGAGGCAGCGCTCTACGAAGCGCTGCACAACGGCACCGTCGCTTACTACACCACCCCGCTGATCGCGCTGACCGAGCAGAAGTTCCGCGAGATGCAGGTCCGCGCCGTCAAGTGGGGCTTCCAGGCCGACGACGTGGGCCTGGTCACCGGCAACCGCCGCGTCAACCCGAACGCGCGCATCCTGGTCGTCGTCGCGGAAATCCTGCTCAACCGCTTGCTGCACACCGAGGCGTTCGACTTTCAAAACGTCTCGGCGGTGGTCATGGACGAGTTCCACAGCTTCGCCGATCCGGAGCGCGGCATCGTCTGGGAGTTGGCCCTGTCGATGCTGCCCGCGCACATCCGCTTGCTGCTGCTCTCGGCCACGGTCGGCAATTCGATGGAGTTCATCAACTGGCTGGACCGCTGCCATGGTCGAAAGGTCGAGCTGGTCGAAAGCAAGGAGCGCAAGGTGCCCCTGACCTATGTCTGGGTGCCCGACATGCTCCTCGGCGAGCACCTGGTCGAGATGGCCAAGGGCGACGGGGATACCCGCAAGACTCCGGCCCTCCTCTTCTGCTTCAACCGCGACGAGTGCTGGAGCGTGGCCGAGATGCTCAAGGGATTGTCGCTGGTCGGCGCGGACCAGCGCGACGAGTTGCACAAGGAAGTGAACAAGATCGAATGGAACCAGGGCGTCGGGCCGAAGATCAAGCAGATGCTGCATCGCGGCGTCGGCGTGCATCACGCCGGCATGCTCGGCAAGTATCGCCGGGTGGTGGAAGACCTGTTCACCCGCAAGCTCCTGTCCGTCTGCGTCTGCACCGAAACCCTCGCGGCTGGCATCAACCTGCCCGCCCGTTCGGTGGTGCTCACGTCGCTGGTCAAGGGGCCGTTCGGCAAGGAGAAGCTGATCGATCCCAGCGGCGCGCATCAGATTTTCGGCCGGGCTGGCCGCCCGCAGTTCGATAACCGGGGCTACGTCTACGTCCTCGCCAACGAGGACGATGTCCGCATCCTCCGCTGGAAGCTGAAGTTCGACCAGATCCCGGAAAACACGAAAGACCCCGGCTTGCTCAGGGCCAGGAAGGAGCTGAAGCGCAAGAAGCCGTCGCGGCGCGAGGGCGTGAAATACTGGACCGAATCCGAGTTCAAGGGATTGCAAGGAGCGCCGCCGGGCAAGCTCTACAGCAAAGGTCCTCTGCCCTGGCGGCTGCTGGCTTACCTGCTGAAAATCTCGCCGGAAGTGAACAAGATTCGCAACGTCATCCGCAAACGGCTGATGGACGAGCCGCGCATCCTGGCGGGTCTGAAGCACCTCGATCAGATGTTGATCGCGCTGGCCAAGGGTGGCTTCGTCCGCCTGGAACCCGAACCGCCGGTGGAAGCGCCGAGCGCCGACACAGCAC
>JAGVLI010000495.1 GCA_020054355.1 Planctomycetales bacterium
GCGGATTTCGGGGCGCGGGTTCCGCAGCCCGATCGTGCCGCCGCGCCGCTTGACGCCGTTCCAGAAGTCGATGATCGCCGCCATCGGCCGACAGCCCAGGAAGACCAGCCCTTCGAGGTCGAGCACGGTAATGTCGCGGCGCCAGGCCGACAGGATCAGCAGCTTGTCGCGCAGCCGCTCCGCGTCGGGGTCGGTGAGTTCGCCCCGGATGGCAATCACCAGGGAATTCGGCAGCCGCCGCACATTCAATTCAAAACGCGGCGGCGGTGGGGCCAGGTCGCGGTCGGCCTGCGGTTGCGTCTGAATCACGAGGCATCCTCCCAATGCTTGGACCAGTTGGTTGTTGCTCCCACACCTCAACTACAGAGTTTTCGCGGTGGTGTGACAGGTTGGGCAGGGAATTTCTCAAAGGGGGCATTGCATCCGACACTAGCTGATCGATTCCAAAAGGACGCAGGCATTCCCAATCGGCGCTTGACTATTAGTCAACAAGAGCTAAACTAGAATTGTCTTGGCGCGGTTAGCATTTGGATCGTAGCGACCGTTCAAATGCTATTGCGTGTCCTGGTTTCAATTCGCCACACCCTCACCAGCGTGGCCGAATTGAAGCGACATGGAATACCAGCTGGCCTGGGCCATGCTCGTCATCCACGTCTTCACCGGCGTGGCCGAATTGAAGAACGGAAGTGCAGAAGTTGGAGTTGCGCCAGCAACTTTAGGTCAACCACGCCTTACCGGCGTGGCCGGATTGATTTGGATCGTACATGCTGGTCGGCAAGGTTAACGCGATGCCGCAAGGTGTGTAGACAATCTGGACTCAAGATGGCGACCGAGAACTTCTGACCTTCCAACGGTGTCTGTCAATGTCCAACGAACCTTCGCTAGAATGCTCGTTCTTCGTGCCGATTATTCGCGATAAACAGCTTTCCGATGGCCAACCTCATACCGCGGAAGTCTGGGAATGGCTGGATCAGGAATTGTTTGCACGGTTTGGCGGTTACACGATCGCGCGGGCCTGTATCGAGGATGCTACACCGACCCGCACTCGCAACAGCGAGTGGACGATGAATCGTACAAGTTCATCGTCGCGGTACCGCAAAGCACTCTTGACCGGCTGCGCGATCTGCTTCGGCAGGTATGTGTGGATTTCGCCCAGAAGTGCATCTACCTGAACATCGCGAGTCAGGTCGAGTTCATTGAGGCAACGAGCCATGAAACCAACGGGAGTGTATAGCGATCTGCGCGGCCGCACCTACCATCTGTGCGACCTGGATGAATCTGAAAGGGACTTGCTGGAAGTCTTCGTCCAGTACGCCCAAGACCATCCCGATTGGGGTGAATACAGCAACTTCCGTCGGGCCAGGATCGGCGACTTTTATGCGGCGCGCGGCCTGGACCGCCAGCAAACCATCGCGACACCACTCTGGCGTATTGCCCAGGACATTGGCAGCCGACTGCTGGTCGCCGCGGGACATGCACTTGTTCCCGATTACCGCTCCGACCTCGAAGACCTGATCCGCACGCACTTCCGTACCCGCCGCGAGTTCTGCGAGGCCACCGGCATCTCCGAGGACATGCTCAGCCATGTCCTCGCCGGTCGCAAGCACCTGGCCATCGATACGCTGTCGCAGGCACTCGAACGCATCGGCTATCGGCTGCAAATCACGCCGCGCCCCTGATGTGGGGCGCGGCCGCCGTGTCCATTACTCCTTGGGCGCGGGTTCTTCCGTTGGCACCAGCGGCAGCAGGTGGTGGAGTCCGGCGCGGACAAGGGCATTGCGCACCGCCGGACGTGGGTCCGCCAGCAGTGCGACGCCGCCATGCCGCTGCACGGCGTCCCGATATTCTGCCAGGGCTTCCATCGCCCGGCCGCTCATCAGCGTGACCCCTTCGAGATCGAAGACCGTCACGCGCCGGCCCCAGAGGACCAGCACGCGCAGCTGGCTGCGCAGCCGATCCACCTCGGTGACGCCCAGTTCGCCCTTGAGCGTCACCGCCAGGGCTTGCTCGGCCTGGCGGACTTTCAGTTCGTAGCGGGATTGCCGGGGAATCAGCTTCAGAGCGGCGGACGGTGGGGCAATGGTCAACATGGAAGCCTCCGAAGATTGGTGCCAGGTTCGTCGTTGGGCCGACACCAGCACTTACGGAGGTTGCGCGAAGTGTGACACTGTGCGGCGCGATTTTTCTTTCCCGGCCGCAGCAAACCGCCGGCACCGCTATTACCAACGAAGATTGCAAGAAGCTGTGACGAGCGTTCGGCAAAAAGCGATGGTCCTTCACGATTGCGAACGGTCCGAGGCCGCTTCAATCAGAGCGGCGCGGTAGGCTTCAACCACGCGGTCTTCAAAGCAGAGGACGTTGACGCTCGCGACGGTCGGCAGCCGCTTCAGCGCTTGCTCGATTTCCACCAACGCGATCCGCGCTGCTCGCTGGACGGGAAAGCGGTAATTCCCCGTGCTGATCGACGGAAAGGCCAACGTCTTCAGGCCGTGCTGTTCGGCCAGCGCGAAACAACTTTGGTAACAGCGGGCCAGCAGTTCATCCTCGCCGTTCGTGCCGCCGCGCCAGATCGGTCCTACCGTGTGGATGACGTGCCGGGCCGGCAGCTGATAGCCGCTGGTCAGTTTCGCTTCGCCGGTCGGGCAGCCGTCGAGGGACCGGCATTCCTCCAGCAGTTCCGGGCCGGCGGCGTCGTGGATCGCGCCATCGACGCCGGACCCGCCCAGCAGCGAGCTGTTAGCCGCGTTGACGATGGCATCGACGGCCAGTTCGGTGATGTCGCCCCGAATGACGTGCAGCCGGCCGCCGCAACCGACGAGCGTATCGCTCATGGCAAGCTCCGTGTGGGCGGAGGATTGCAGCGGCCCACCTGGACCGCTATTCTGACCGGGTCCGAACCGCTGGCTCCGGAGAATCGACCATGATGACGGACAATATCTTCCTGAAGATCGTCGAGAAGAAAATCCCGGCAAGGATCGCCTACGAGGACGAGCGCTGCCTGGCGTTCCACGACGTCAATCCGCAAGCGCCGACGCACGTCCTCATCATTCCGAAAAAAGTGATCCCGACCCACGCCGACCTCACGGACGCCGACCGCGACCTGCTCGGCCATTTGCACCTGGTCGCCGCGAAGCTCGCGGAGCAATTGGGCCTGCAGGACGGCTATCGGCTGGTCGTCAACTGCAAGGAGCAGGGCGGCCAGACGGTGCCGCACCTGCACATGCACTTGCTCGGCGGCCGGTCGCTGCACTGGCCGCCGGGATAAGCCAGGGCGCGCACCGTCATTTCTTTGCAGCCGCGGCCGGCTTGGCCCCGTCGGGCTTCTTGGCTTCGAGCCGATCCTGACGCAGCCGTCTGCGCTTGCGTGCCTTGACCCGGTCTCCGGCGCGGTTGTGTCCCATCGCATGCACTCCTGGAAAGCGTAAGGGCTTCAGGGCGAAGCCATCAATCTATCGGCCGAGGGCCGCGAGAGCAAACCGGATTGCCGCGAAGCCGCAAGCGGCATGGTGACTACCGCGGTTCGGGAAAGACGTCCGGCTCGACCTGATAGCCGTCGGCCAGCTTATTGGTCATGTTGAACAGGCCGATGACCGCCATCACTTCCCCCAGCCCTTCCTTGTCCAGCCCCAACCGCTGCACGGCGGCACTGTGGCTGTTGATTCAGTAGTGACAGCTGTTGGTCGCCGACACGGCCAGGGCGATGATTTCCTTGGTCAGCATGTCGAGCTTGCCCGGCCGCATCACGGACTTCAGTTGCGTCCAGACCAGCTCCAGATGGGCCGGGTGGGACGCCAGCGCCCGCCAGAAATTCGGCACCCGGTCGATCTTCTTGACGGCCTTGATGTCCTGGAACACCCGCTGCACGATCGGATCGGGACAGTTTTCCTCGACCAGTTTCACGGTGGCCATGTGCGGTTTCTCCTGCAAACAATCGTTCTGTAGCCGGCCTCTCAGAGGCCGGCTACAGAACGACAGAACCTCGGACAATCATTGAGAGTCCACGGCTGCTTCCGGCGCTTCCAGCAGCAACGGCGGTGGCACCCAGGGACCGGGCTGCCGGCTGGCCGCCATGAAGGCGCGTAACGTTTTCTCGAACTGCTCCGCCAGCTCCAGATTATGTTGCAACAGGTTGTTGACTTCCCAGCGGTCGTCCGGCTTCACGAAGAGTTGCGGGCCGCGCGGCACATCGTCCGCTGCTTGCTGGATGGGCAGCAGGAAAGCCCACTCCGGCGTGCGTAGCGCCCACTCGATCCGCCCGGCGTGTTCCAGGCCCGTGCAGGCATAATCGCGCACCTTCTCCGCTTCGCCGCGCGCCAACGGCAGCAGGCTATGACCGTGCAACCCTTCGGGCAGCGGGATGCCGAAGAGGTCGAGCAGCGTCGGCAGCAGATCGACTGGCTGGGTCAGCGCGGCGACGCGACGGCCGGCTTCCCGGCCATCAGGGAATCGCATCAACCAGGGCAGATGGACCAATTCCTCATAGGGCCAGGGCCGGCAGTCGCCGAGGATGCCATGTTCGCCCAGCGGCAGACCGCGCTCCGCCGTGACCACCACCAGAACCTCGTCAGCGAGGCCGGTTTCGTCGAGATGGTCGAGCAGCACGCCGAGGTGGGCGTCGAATTGCGTCACGACGGCGGCGAAAGTGTTCTGCAAGCGTTCCCAGGCAGCATCGTCGAGTTCCAGCGGACCGACGGGCGGATCGAGCCAGGGTTCGGGCGGCGGTGCCTCGGCGGCTTGCTCGTCTTCCGCTTCCTCATCCTCCTCGTCGTCTTCGTACTCGGTTTCGTCGTCCTCCAGGTCTTCCGGTTCGTCCTTGCCGAAGTAGCGTTGCAGATATTCGTCGGCCACTTGCCAGGGCGGTGCCAGACTGGGCAGCGTCAGCCAGAGCAGCCGACCCTTGGGCGTTGGCGCGGCCAAATCGCTCAGGGCCTTTTTCACTTGCTTGTCCAGGCGCAGCTTCTCGTTCGCCAACGAAGTCGGCTCGATCCGCTGAAAGTCGATGCCGTGCGGGTGCGGCAAGTTGTCGAGCAGCGGGCTGGCTGCCGACGAGCGATCCAAGTAGTGACGGTCGAAGACCACGCCCTCGGCCGCCAGGCGGTCGAAGTGAGGCGTGTCGATCCAGTCGTTGCCGTAGCAGCCCAGGTAGCCCAGGTGCAGGCGGCCGATTTCCAGAACGAGGACTTTCATACCGTGGTTGTATCTCAGCCGATTGCGACCTGCCAGGCAATCATGTATTCCTTGCTGGCAAGTGCTAGAATATCAGGATGGCGACGCCAGCTATCGGAGAATGGTCCTGGGAAAGGATGATCCGAGCCGTGGAAAAGGTTCGCGAGCGCTTGCTGCGCGCTAGCGCCGCTTTGGAAGGAGCCGGTGTACCCTATGCCGTCGTTGGCGGCAATGCGGTCGCTGCGTGGGTGGCTCGAGTCGATGAGGCGGCTGTGCGCAACACGCAGGACGTGGACATCGTGCTGCGCCGCAACGACCTGAATGCGGCTGTCGCGGCCTTGGCCACGGCGGGTTTTGTTTATCGTCACTCGGCGGGCATAGACATGTTCCTGGACGGCCCGCAAGCTAGAGCGCGCGACGCCGTGCATGTGGTCTTCGCTGGGGAGAAAATCCGATCCGAATACTTGCTGCCGGCACCCGATGTTTCCGAGTCCGAACCAGCGGCTTCCTATCGAGTTCTTACCCTCGAAGCCCTGGTCAGAATGAAGCTCACGTCCTTTCGGGACAAGGACCGGACTCACCTGCGCGACTTGCTGGAAGTCGGCCTGATCGACGCTTCCTGGAAACCACGATTCCCCGCCGAACTCGCAGCCCGCTTGCAGGAACTGCTCGATACGCCCGACGGTTGACTAACGGCCGGAGCGGTCTATAACTTCCCTTGCCATGAACCTCTCCCACCCGAAGCACGCTGGCCACTTGCCTGTCCGCACCCCACTGGAGGCACGCCATGAGTGACTCCAGTCCGCCGCCCATCGATCAGGAGCGGATTCGCCGGGCGGTGCGCGAAATCCTGCTCGCGGTGGGCGAAGACCCCGACCGGGAAGGGCTGCGCGAGACGCCCGACCGGGTGGCGCGGATGTATACCGAACTGTTCGCCGGGCTGAACAAGGACCCCCGCCAGCTCTTACAGAAGACCTTCACCCAGAAATACGAGGAAATGGTGCTGGTCAAGGACATTTCCTTCGCCAGCGTCTGCGAGCATCACTTGTTGCCATTTTTCGGCAAGGCCCACCTGGCTTACATTCCCAACGGCAAGATCGTTGGCCTGAGCAAGCTCGCGCGGGTGGTCGAGAGCCTGGCCCGGCGGCCCCAGGTACAGGAACGCATGACCGAGGAGCTGGCCGACCTGCTGATGGCTGAACTGGACGCGCGCGGCGTGGCCGTCATCCTGGAAGCCTCGCACAGCTGCATGACCATTCGCGGCGTGCAGAAGCCGGACGCCATCTGCACGACCAGCGCCATGCGCGGCGGCATCCTGAGCAACGACTCGACACGCGCCGAATTGATGGCCCTCATCTACGGCCGGCACTGAGCATTTGCCGATGATCCTGTCTTCCGCGGTAATCTGCCTGGCGCCTTCGCCGCCCGGTCCCACCGGCGCCCAACTGCTGGCCGACTTCTGCCTGCGTCTGGCCCTGGGAATGGCCGCAGCGCTGGTGCTCCTGCCCACGTCTGAGGTCGCGCCACGGTTTTATCGCACGCAATTCCTGGTCATTCTGGGGCTGGCCACCTCAGCCGGTTTCTGCATGTGCCTGGTCCACGTCGAGCTGCGCCGGGCCGAAGGCTGGACCGACTGCATGATCCTGCCGGGGGTCATGGTGGGCATCGCGCTGGCGACCTCGTGCTTCGGCTCGGTCACTTATAACCTGGAAGGCGCTCCGGGCGGCCGCATTTTCATCGGCCTGACCATCCTTGCCTTGCTGATTGCCACAATCCAGGCCGACTTGCACAGCCGCTGGTTCGACACACTGACATCCGCCGCACTGCTGGGAGCAGCGATGTCCTCGATGCTGATGGGCCATTCCTATCTAGTCGCGCCTGGCATGTCGATGACGCCTTTGCGGCGCTTGCTGGCAGCCCTGTTTGTTGCCGTGGCGTTGCGCAGCCTGTTGGAACTCGCCATCGCTCACGTTTGGTGGCAGTATCGACAACACGGCCGCAACTTGGACGGCGAACTGGTGACGCAGGCAAGTTTGCAGTTTGCTGGTATACTGATGCTGGTGCGGCTGGGCGTGGGCATCGTCGGCGTGGCGTTCCTCGGTTGGCTGGCGTGGCGCTGCGCCGCCATCCGTTCGACGCAGTCGGCCACCGGCATCCTCTATGTCGTGGTCATTCTCAGCTTCTTTGGCGAACTTCTCAGCCTGTTGCTGCACACCGGGTATTTGTTGAAAACGCAGGTCTAGCTGCCGTGAAAATCCGTTTTCTCTGTCCTGTATGTGAATGTCCCGCTGCCGTGCAGTCGGTCGTAGCCGCTGCCGTGAACTGGGAGTGCGCCGCCTGCGATCATCGCCAGGTCATCCAAGTGCCGGCGGCGGCCCCGACGGTCTGCGCCGTCTGCGGCAATCGCGAGCTATACAAGAAGAAGAACTTTCCGCACTGGCTGGGGCTGAGCATTTTGACCTTCGCCTGCGTGGGCTTTCTGACCTTCATGTGGCGCTACGAATGGGGCATGGCCTGGGCGGTCCTGCTGGGTTCGGCGGCCGTCGACGGCTTGCTCTACCTGAGCGTGGGCGATGCGATCGTGTGCTACCGCTGCGGCACGCAGGCCAGCGGCACGACGCCGGGGCCGGAGCACCAGCCATTCGAGCTGACCACTCACGAACGCTACCGGCAGGAAAAGATCCGTCTGGAAGAACTGAAATCACGGAACCATCAAGTTTAGCCGCGAGCCTCGGCGCCGCTTGCGGCTTTGCACGCCGCTAAACGGAACGACGTATGACCTATCCGCCGCCTGAGCAGCTGGCCGACGACCTCAAGGGCGTCATCAAGGGCGAGTTGCTCCTGGACGACCTGTCGCGCACGCTGTACAGCACCGACGCGAGCATCTTCCAGGTCCAGCCGCTGGGCGTCGCCGTGCCGCGCGACGAGGACGACGTCCGCGCCCTGGTGAAGTACGCCGCCGAGCATCAGGTGCCGTTGATTCCCCGCGGCGCGGGCAGCGGCATGGCGGGTGAAGCCCTGGGCACTGGCCTGATCGTCGATCTCAGCCGGCATTTCCGCGCCATCTTGCAAGTGGGTCGGGATACGGTGCGCGTGCAGCCGGGCGTGGTCTATCGGGACTTGAACGTCGAGCTGGCGAAGGTCGGCCGGCGCTTCGCGCCCGATCCCGCGAGCGGCGCGCAATGCACCCTCGGCGGCATGCTGGCGAACAA
>JAGVLI010000634.1 GCA_020054355.1 Planctomycetales bacterium
ACGGCCTGGCCGTCGGCCACGGTGGGCTGTTGCCCGGTGAGCAGGTGACGGAAGATGCAGCCCAGCGCGTAAACGTCCGCCCGGGTGTCCAGGGTCGAACCTGGGGTCAGCTGCTCGGGGGCGAGGTAGCTGCCTTCCGTCGGCTTGGAATTGGCGCGGGCGCAGGATTGCAGGCGCGACAGGCCGATGTCGGTGACTTTGACCACGTCGGGCCGCTCGAGCGGGCGCGTATCCTTGGCGCGGCCGATGGAGGATTTCGACTGCGCCGGGACGGGCAGCGTCACGATCAGTTTGGAAGGCTTCAGGCCCCGGTGGGTCAGGCCATGCTCGACGGCATGCTGCAAGCCCAGGGCGGCCTGGTAAATGTAGCAGCAAGCGCGCGGCAGCGGGATCGGCCCGCGCTGCTGGACGAGGCGTTCCAGGTCGATGCCGGCGACATATTCCATCGCCAGGACGTGGGTCGGCCCCATGGGCCCGGCGTCGTAAGCGTGGACCACGTTGTCGTGCGACAGTTTGCTGGCGGCTTCGACTTCCTGATAAAACCGTTCCACGGCTTGCGGATGCGCCAGCAACTCCTGGCGGACCACGCGCAGCGCCACGACGCGGTTCATGCGCTGATGGCGGGCCTTGAAGACGGTGCCGCTGACGCCTTCGCCCAGTCGATCCAGCAGCAGGTAAGGTCCGAGCATGAGCTCGGCGGCGCGGTCTTGCAGCAGGCAGCCGGCCTGAAAGGCAGTCAGCCAGCCGCGCTGCACCAATTGCTGCACCAGGGCACGGGCCTCGGTTTTCCGGGCCAGTCCTTCTTTTTCGATCTCATCGAGTTGAGCGGGCCGCAGCACTTGCAGAGACCGCAGCAGATCGAGGAGAGTAGCGGCGGCGCTGAGAGGCATGGGTTCCTCTCGGAGTGACATTGGGCAAGGCAGGCGAAGAACACGAGTGGATTATAGTCTTTTCCAGCACAGGGTGCCAGCGGCGGGCTGGGAAACCGCGAAGAAGGTCGGGGCTGATTTTTTTTCTGAAACCGACGATATGGAAGGGGGATAGTGTCCGTATAATACGAGCAGACTCCCTGCCGGTTCGCCCTGGGAGAGACCCCAAGCGATGAATCGTTCTATCCCTTTACCTGCCTATGTGATGCGGCGCGGCATGATTGCCGCGGTCGTGCTCGGCACGGCGTTGTCGGCGCTGGGATCGAACTCCGCCGAAGCCGCCTTGCCCGAAGAAACCCTGCGCGCGGTCAACGACATCAGCCGTTATTGCACCGCCTGCTGGCGCAATGCCCGGCTGAATCCCGATTCCTGGCACGACTGCACCCAGGACGTTTTTACCCGGCTGCTGGAGCGCGTCCCCGCGCACGCCTGGGACCGCGTGCTGGTCCACGAAGCCGATGAACGTCGCGAATTTCTCCGCGCCATCGACGCCGTCAAGAAGCGGACGCAACGGCAGCACAAGTGCTCGACCCTGATCGACGACGCGGTGGCCGACCATCGCGACGGCAATCCGCAACTGCACGACGACCGCGCCCTGGTCGATCGGGCCGCGGTGGAACTGCTCAGCGAACGGCAACAGCGCATCTTGCAGCTCAGCTTCGAGGGGGCTTCCGTCCAGGAAGTCGCCGATGAACTAGCCCTGCCGCCCGAACGGGTCAGCGACGAGAAGTACAAGGCGATTCGCAAACTGCGCCACCACCTCTGCGCTGCCGAGGAGCGCGATTCCTGATCCCCGCAATAACGATTATTGGAGAGGGGCAGGCCCGCCGGCCTGCCCCTCTGGCGTTGGCACGGCTGTCCAGCCTTCGACAGTTTGCCTATATTGACCGATGTCATGGTCAATACTGCCGATAAGTCGAATGTGGAAGAGCACTCGGAGTTGCTGCGCCGCGCCCTGGAGCAAGCGGGCTGGCGCTGCACCCGGCAGCGGACCGCCGTGCATGAATACTTGTGTTCGGTCGAGAGCCATCCGACCGCCGAGGAAGTGTTCGCGGCCGTGCGGCGGCACATTCCCAACATCAGCCTGGCGACGGTCTACAAAGCCCTCGAAGCCCTGGTGGATGCCCGGTTGGCGTTCAAGCTGACCAGCGGCGACGGCCCGGCCCGCTACGATGGCAGGACCGACGCCCACTATCATCTCTGCTGTCTGAAATCGGGACGAATCATCGATCTGCCGACGACCTTCGACGCCCAGCTGCTCGACAAACTCGATCCTCAGCTGGTGAGCAAGCTGCGGCGGCAGGGGTTTCGGGTCAGCGGCTATCGGCTGGAAGTGCTGGGGGCGTTCGAGTAGGTGGCTTGGACCGAACTCTCCTCCGCAAGGTCCGTGCGAAACGATGAATCAGCAAGATTCAGCGATTTCGCAGTCCCTCCGCTTTCTGCTGCACCTTCTGCATTTCCGCGAACAACTCGTTCAGCATCTGCTCGCGCGGCATGTGGGCATAGCGCTCGCCTTCGAGCGGTTCGCCGATCCATACCGCAAGCGTGCCGGCGCCGATCCGGGGAAAGAGCGGCGCGGCCTTCGGCAAGCGCTTGGTGCGGGGCCAGCAATCGAAGGCGCCGGCGATGCCGATGGGAATGATCGGCGCCTTCACCCGTTTGATGAGCAAGCTGATGCCGGGCTTCAACGGCAGCATCCGGCCGTCGTAGGTCCGTTCGCCTTCGGGAAACACGACGACGGCCCGGCCGGCTTGCAGCTGCGCCAGGATTTCCTTGATGCCTTCCTTGCCGACACCCTCTTGATCGACCGGCACGGCATTGAGGGCATCGATCAGCCAGCCGAAGAACGGATTACGAAAAAGCGATTTGCGGGCCAGGAAGGAGAGGTGCCGGAGGGTGGAATTGCCGATGACGGGCGGGTCGAAGAAACTCTGATGGTTGGCAATCAGCAGGGCGGGGCCGGTTGGCGGGATGCGTCGGCTGCCCACGACCCGCATGCTCCAGCCCAGCGTCAGGCTGGGGTAGCTGATGAGCCGGACGAGTTCGTAGACGATGTACTTGTACCAGTCCGGCATCGTTGAACTTCCATCTCCATGCGCTCCACCACCTGGGTCAGGGTCAGGTGGGTGCTGTCCAGTTGTATGGCATCGGGCGCGGGCGCCATGGGAGCGAGGTCCCGCGCGGCGTCACGTTGGTCCCGCCGGTTCTGGGCGGCCAGTATCTCGTCGAAGCTCGCTGCCACGCCCTTGGCCGTCAACTCAGCCTGACGGCGGCGGGCGCGGGCCACGGGATC
>JAGVLI010000558.1 GCA_020054355.1 Planctomycetales bacterium
GGCGGGAAATGAGCGGCCAGGCAGCCGCGCGACGGGCATTCGTCCATCGCTCGGTCGCGAGCCAACCGCTTGCGGTTTGGCAGTGTCCAACCACGAAGGGCGGCGCTCCCGAAGTAACCGGGGAGCGCCGCCCTTCGTCATTGAAAGGTGCGAAGCCGCCAGCGGCTCTCCCTGCTGGCAACCGCCCGCCTCGCCTGGTAATCTAACCGCCTGGCCCTGCCGAGTCCTTACCTTCCGGGAGATTCCTATCATGCGCTGGTCCCTGCTTGCCGTCTGCTTCCTGGCTGCTTCCTTCGCGCGGGCCGCCGATCCCCAGCCGTTGACGCCGATCCAGAAGGACATGACGGCGCATCTCGACAAACTGCGCGACGAGCTGGTCCAGGTCAATCAGGACATCTGGAACTTCTCGGAGTTGGGCCTCGAAGAGCATCGCTCCGCCGCCCGCCTGGTTGCCGTGCTCAAGAAGGCCGGCTTCAAGGTGAAGGAAGGCGTCAGCGGCATGCCGACCGCCTTCGTGGCGGAGTACGGCAGCGGCAAGCCAATCATTGGCATCCTCGCGGAATACGACGCGCTGCCGGAGCTGTCGCAGCAGGCGAGCGGCCAGAAGCTGCCCGCCACCGGCCGGACCACGGGCCACGGCTGCGGCCATTCGGCGCTGGGCACGGCTGCCGTGGGCGGGGCCATCGCCGTCAAGGAGGTCTACGAGAAGTACAAACTGAAGGGCACCATCCGCGTCTATGGCACCCCGGCGGAAGAAACGCTGATCGGCAAAGTCTACATGACGCTCGACGGCCAGTTCAACGACCTCGACGCCTGCCTGCATTGGCACCCCGGCACGCGCAACCGTGTCTGGTATTCCAGCTCGAAAGCCCTGATCTCGGCGAAGTTCAACTTCACCGGCCTGGCGGCGCACGCTTCGGGCAGCCCGGAGAAAGGCCGCAGCGCGCTCGACGGCGTCGAGTTGATGAACATCGGCGCCAACTACATGCGCGAACATATCAAGGAAGACAGCCGGGTGCATTACGTCACCACCAACGGCGGCCAGCAGCCCAACGTGGTGCCGGCGAGCGCCCAGGTCTGGTACTACGTCCGGGCCAACACGCACGAGGACTGCGCGAAAAACTTCGACTGGCTGACCGAGATTGCCGAGGGGGCGGCGAAGATGTCGCGCACCAAGGTGACGATGCAACTCGACACCGATTGCCATGAAATCATTCCCAACACGCCGATTTCCAAGGTAATTTATCGCAACATGCAAAAGGTGGGCGCGCCGAAGTTCGACGAGGCCGACGCCAAGCTGGCGCTGCAACTGCAAGAGCCGCTGCGCACCGGGTTCGGCTTGAAGGAAGCCAAGCCGCTGAATGACACGGTCGAGGAGTTGCCCGAAAAGCCCTACACGGCCGACAGCGGCTCGACGGACGTGGGCGACGTGAGCTGGTACGTGCCGACCAGCGGCTTTGGCACGGCCTGCTTCGCGGCGGGCAGTCCGGGACACAGCTGGCAGAACGTGGCGGCCATCGGTTCGCCCATCGGCCACAAGGGGATGATGGCGGCCGCCAAGGTGATTGCCCTGAGCACCGTCGATCTGCTGCAGGATGCCCAGGTCTTGAAGGAGGCCAAGGCGGATTTCGACACGCGCATGAAGGGCCGCAAGTACACGACCAAGATTCCCCAGGGGCAGAAGTCGCCGAAGTCGATCCGGTAGTTCGGCGCGGCAGCGCGAACCAGCCGAGCGGCGTCTATCGGTGCGATCCCTTCGGCGCGGCGGCTGGGGTGGGTTTGCGGTACAGCAACGTGCCTTCCCAGTGCAGGGCCTCGAAGCGATCCGTGACGCCGTACAGGTTTTCCGCCGCTCCCAGCACCAGGCAGCCGCCTGGCGCCAGCAGGTCGTGGAACCGCAGGCAGATTCGCAGCTTGGTGGCGTCATCGAAATAGATCAGGACATTCCGGCAGAAGATCGCGTCGAACGGTCCCAGGATATTCAACGGCTGCACCAGGTTGGCGCGGGCGAACGTCACCAGACGACGGATCGGCTCGCGCACGAGCCAGTGATCTCCGTGGCGAACGAAGTAGCGCGCGATCTGCCCCGCCGTCAGGCCGCGCGCCAGCTCGCGCTCGGAATACGTCGCGCTCCGTGCCCTGGCCAGCACCGGCTCGGAGACGTCCGTCGCCAGGATGCTGAAGTCCTTGTCGGTCACGCCTCGGCCGCGCTGGGCTTCGATGTGATCGTGGACCAGCATCGCCAGGCTGTAAGCTTCCTGTCCGGTGGCCGCCGCCGCCGACCAGAAACGCACTGTCGGCCCCGACACGAACGGCAGCCGGGCCTTGCGAGCCAACAGCTGTTCGCCCAGGGCAGGCAGGATGAGCCGGCGGACAGCCTCGAAGGGCTGGCCGTCGCGGAAGAACGAGGTCTCGCTGGTGGTAATGGCTTCGACGACCGCGTCGGACAGCGCGAGCGCTTCCGGACCGCGCAGCTTGCGGATGAGTTCCTCGAAGCTGGCGCAGCCATGGTCCCGCGCCACCGGCTCCAGGCGGTGCCGTACCAGATATTCCTTCTCCGCGGACAGCGCGACGCCGCATAGCCGTTGAATCAGGCCGCGTAGCTCCTCGAAGGCTTGGGCTGTGAGTTGCATAATGCTGCCCGGCACGGTTTGCCCGTGGGTTACGATTCCGATCGTGACGAACTCCACTGCCTGTCGCGATCGGAATCGTAACCCACGGGCAAGTTCGTGTGAGCAAACAGTGGGCTGACGCCCACCGTTCGCCAGGAACGATGTCGCGTTTACCGCTCCAGCAACGCCGCGACCGCCGCCGGGATGCAGTCCAGCGGCAGCACCTCATCGACGTGCCCGGTGGCCACGGCTTTCTCGGGCATACCCCAGACCACGCTGGTGGCTTCATCCTGCGCGATGATGTAGGCGCCCGCGCGCTTGAGCGGTCCCAGGCCGGCGCTGCCGTCTTGTCCCATGCCCGTCAGCAC
>JAGVLI010000674.1 GCA_020054355.1 Planctomycetales bacterium
GACATCTTCGGCAACCCCTTCCGCCCTGTGGTCGTCAATCCCGTTTGGCTCTCCTCCACCGTCGTCTCGCTCGCTGCCGGCATCTACGACGAACGCGCCTTCGACCGCCTGCCTATCCTTGCCGACGCCCTCGAAGACGCCGGCTGCGACAACGCCGGCATCCTGAACCACTGCCGCCAGCCGGGAGAGCATGTTCGAGGCTGCTGGCTGTTGGACGTACTGCTGGCCAAGGAGTGATCGCCCGATGACGCAGAACCGCTTCGATCAGGCCAGCCGGTATGCCGCGAAGCTCGATCCGTTCGGCTTGCTGGTCTGGCTGTTCGCGCCCGAACCTTTGCCGCTGGAGTTCCGCGGCTGGCTGGACACGCGCACGCTCCCTTTTCCGGGCGATCCGGGGCTAACAGGTCCGATGACCGTCAGGTCGGCCCGTAGATGAATCTGCCCGTGCGACAGCGTGCGGTACACCCGCTTGCCTTGCTGTACCAACATGAACCAACAATCCACCCGGCAAACCATCTCGGCCAAGACCTCCCGCAGCAAGGCTGGTTCGGCGCGCTGCCACTGTTCCTCCAAACGGCTCAGCGCGTCCAGCGCTCGCTCGATCTTCGCTTCGATCATGGCAGCCGTGTGCGGCGGCGCGGCCTCCTGGCGTTCGATCTCGGCCTGGAGCTGATCGCGTTGCCGGTGCCATTCCTGGAGCTTCGCCGCCACCGCCGGCATCAAATCGGCGGGGACGGTCAGCAGCCGCTCCGCTCCTTCCTCTATCTTACGCACCAGCCCCGCCAGCTGTAAGCGCAGCGGTCGTGAATCCGCCGGTCCCTGCTCCCGCGCCATCTGGCTTTGCAGCTCGTCGCGCAGTTGGGCCAGGTGGGCGGGCGACAAGAAGTCCTCGCGTAGCTTTCGCACCAGGCAGGCCGCCAGCGGGCGTTCGGAGACCTGGTGGTGGTGACACACCGACCGCCCTTTCCGCAGGTAGCCGGAACAAGCGTAGCGGTGACAGTTCACCATGCCGTTCTTGCGCGCGGTCGTGTCGGTGTAGCCGTGCATCTTGTGGCCGCAATGGCCGCAGACCAGCAGGCCCGTTAGCAGGAAGCGGCCGCCACCCCGGTGGGGCGAGCAGTAGGCTTTGCGTTCCGCCAGTTTGCGCTGGACCAACTCCCACGTCTCCCGCGCGACCAGCGGCTCGTGGGAGCCTACCGCCACGGTCTGGTCCGTCGGGTCATTCGGCGGCGCCGTCTTGCCACCCCGCGCCGCCTTGGACACTTCCCCACCGATGGCGTTGTGGTACTTGCCCTTTCGCAGCTGTGCCCAGGCCAGGTCCCCTTGATAGTGCGGGCAGCGCAGGATGTCCCGGATGACCGTGGCCTGCCAGAGCTTGCCGGTCGGCGAGGGGATGCCTTGGTCGTTGAGCGTGCAGGCCAAGGTCCGAAGCGACACGGGCGTGTGGGCGTAGGAGTCGAAGAGCCAGCGGATGCGTGCAACCTTCTCCGGGTCGCCGGGGACAAGCCGCTGATTCTGCAGGGCGTAGCCGTACGGCGGCGTGCCGCCGTTCCACTTGCCCGCGCGGGCGTTCTGGAGCAGGCCTCGCGTGACGTTGCGGCTCAGGTCGCGCAGGTAGGCGTGCTTGCCTTCCTGCTGGACCGCGTAAATGATCCGGCCGCCGAAGTCTTCCCAGTCGATCCGCCCCTGGGCGACCGTTTCCAGGCGAATGCCCTGGTCGCGCAGCGGCTTGATCCAGTACCCGGCCTCCAGAGGGTCGAAGCGGCCGAAGCGGTCCTGGTCCCAACAGAGGACGACCCGGAAGTCTCCGCAGTCCTTGGCGTCGGCCAGCATGCGCTGGAAGCCGAGCCGCTTCTCGGTCGCGTCCCCGGAGATCCCCTCGTCGCGGTAGTCGCGGAGGATGTGGTAGCCGTGGCGGGCGGCGTAGACCTGCACCGCCTGTTGCTGATCGGCGATGCTGGTCTCTTGCTTGGCGGTGGACATGCGGTAGTAGGCGACGGCGGGAATCGGGTTCATGGCAATCTCCTTGGTAAAGGCCGGGAGCGCTGGTGCGCGGCCCACGATGAGCCAGGCGTCACACCGCCGAAGGGTGCGTGGGTCACACACTACATCAGGCGCTACGACTGGCAAGGTCAGTCACGCCTCATCTGGCGCGTAACGGCCAGTTCTTCAGGCGACAGTTCCGCGATGATAGCCGGCACTTCGATGAAGCCGCGAATCCGCTCGTCCGGCTTGGCCTTCAGGCACGCGGGACAAAACAGCCGCCAACGGCCGACGGCGAACCGGCTGCCGCCACACCCCTGGCAGGGACACAGGTCATGGATGCAGACCCAGCCGGCTACTTCCCGGAGTTGGAGCAAGTCTCCGTGGCGGGCCACGATCCAGGGCTGATGGTCCCGAGGGCTGGGCGCTGCTGGCGGTGTCGGCACCGGTAGCGATGCCCGAATGGTCGGCTGCTGGCCCGCTTGACTCAACAGTCGAGCTAACGGCGAACGATTGGTCAGGGTAGCCAGGGTAGTCAGGGTTCCCCCTATAACCCCCTGTATATCTGGGCATTGATCACGATTCATTGCGCGCCTCGCGTGCATGGGGAGTTATAGGGGGAACCCTGACTACCCTGGCTACCCTGACCAAAATCACCTTCGTCATCGTCCACCCGCTCCACCAGCCCAGCGAAGACGTGGATGCGGGTGCCGTTTTTCCACGGCCGGCGGGCTTCCGCTCGGGGGAAGGCCCGGAAGACCTCGACGGCGAACTTGTTGGTCGCCAGCGAGTGGTGGCCGTTCTTGCCGCACCACTCCCGGTAGCGCTCGTACAATGATTCTTTCTCGACCTCGCCGGAGCCGGCCTGGTAGTATTCCTGGAGGAAGCGCCGCGCCGGGTTCGATTCCGCCCGCAGGGTGTCGATGGCGTCCCGGCAAACGCACGGCACATCGAAGGCTTGGTGTTGCCGGAGACGAAACAGACCGGCCAACGCCCAGTTCAAGATGCCGGGCAACTCCCCGGCGGCTCCCCACCACCAGGCCTTGTCCATGCCGGGGATGCGCTCCTCGAGCGGAATTTGCACCGCGAACTTCAGCAGCAACACGCGGCGCCAGATGCCATCGCTCTTGTCGCTGAACTGCGGCGCGTTGTTGGTGGCCAGGACCAGCCGCGCGGTCGGCCGCGCCGTGAATGGCGCCTTGTGCTTCCGCTCGAATTGCATCGGGTCGCCGGTCACGAACGCTTTCAGGGCGCCTTCGGCGATCTTGTCCAGCTCGCCGACTTCCGGGACGATGTTCGCCAGCTTGCCCAGGGTTTCGACCAGGTGGAAGCGCTGTCCGAAGAACTCCAGCGGCACCGTGCAGACGTTGCGGTCGCCGAGCAGGGCCTGCACCACGGCACAGATGACGCTCTTGCCATTGGCCCCCTCGCCGACCAGCAACAGAAAGCGTTGCAGGCTGGTGTCGGGCAGCAGCAGGTAGCCGAACCACTGCTGGAGCAGGGCGATCGTGCCAGGATCGCCGGCCAGGTTGCGCTGGAGAAAGGCGTGCCACTGCGGACAGCCGGCATCGGGCTGGAAGGCGTAGGCCAGCGCCACCGGCGACCACCAGCACGGCGAGTGCGGCCGCAGCACGTCGTCC
>JAGVLI010000693.1 GCA_020054355.1 Planctomycetales bacterium
GCTGGTATCGGCGCAAGGCGGTCTGGTCCGGCCTGGCCGCCGCCGTCATGCTGCTGGCCCTGGGCTGGTACTGGTTCAACCCGCCGCTGACCCATCTCGACCTCGTGGCCCTGCACGACCGGGCCAACCGTCAGCCCACTGCGGCGCAAACCGTCGTCGAACGCTTTCCGGGCGAAACCTTCCACTTCGCCGTCGGCCGGGGCCTCGCTATCGATGTGCCCACGCAGTTCAACTACAACCTCCTGACCTATCACGGCATCTGCGAGCTGCAGGGCCAGCGCGTCGCCTTCCTGGAATTCCAGAATGGCTCGAACCTGCTCCGCGTCTATATCCTGGACGGGAAGCGCTTCGACGTCCAGGCGCTGGCCGGCGCGGTGATGAGCGGCCGGGTGTCGCACCACGTTGCCTTGTCGCCGGACAACCGCTTCGGCTGGTTGTACGAGTTCACCGGCGGCAAGCTCGAGCGGTTCTTCGATCCGGACGCCTTGCCCGCCGTGTGAAGCAGTGGCCAGTGGTCGGTGACCAGTGGCCAGGATCATGCCATTGGAGACCACAATGCAATTGACTGCGCGCACCTTTGCCTCGGATCGCCTTTCTCTGTCGCGACGAATCCTGAACGGCTGCCTGCTGGCGGTGGCTCTGTCCGCACTGGCCACCGGCCACTGGCCACTGACCACTCTGCTGGCCGACGACTGGCCGCAGTGGCTTGGTCCCCAGCGCGACGGCGTCTGGCGCGAGACCGGCATCCTCGACAAGTTCCCGGAAGGCGGTCCCAAGGTGCGCTGGAAGACGCCCATCGGCGCCGGCTATGCCGGGCCGGCCGTCGTCGGCGACAAGTTCTACATCACCGACCGCATCCTCGACGAAGGCGCCAAGAACCCGCAAAGCGGCTTCGGCAAGAACGTGGTCAACGGCAAGGAGCGCGTGCTCTGCCTCGACGAAGCGACCGGCAAGATTCTCTGGAAGCACGAATACAAGGCCACTTACGAGATCAGCTACCCATCTGGTCCGCGCTGCACGCCGGTGGTCCAGGACGGCAAGCTCTACACCCTGGGCGCGATCGGCGACCTGCTCTGTCTCGACGCCGCCACGGGCAAGGTGCTGTGGTCGAAGAATTTTCCCAAGGACCACGGGGCCATCATGCCGGTCTGGGGCTTCGCCGGCCATCCGCTGCTCGACGGCGACAAGCTGATCTGCCTGGTCGGCGGGCCGAACGCCCTGGTGGTCGCCTACCACAAGGACACCGGCAAGGAACTCTGGAAAGCGCTCGACGCCAAGGAGCCCGGCTACTGCCCGCCGACGCTCTTCACCATCGGCGGCAAGAAACAGCTGGTCATCTGGCATCCCGAAGCGGTGGCGGGCCTCGATCCGGAAACCGGCAAGCCGCTCTGGACGCACCCCTGGAGAGTGCAGTCGGGGTTGACCGTGCCGACGCCGCGCCTGGACGGCGACCGCCTGCTGCTGTCCTCGTTCTACAACGGCTCGAAGCTGCTGGAGCTGAAGGGCGCCCCGGTGACGCCCAAGGTGCTCTGGGAAAGCAAGTCGGCCAAGAGCGGCAAGGGCGAGACGCCGAACAAGACCGACAACCTGCACGCCATCATGCCGACGCCGTTCATCCGCGACGGCCATATTTACGGTATTTGCAGCTACGGCGAGCTGCGCTGCCTGAAGACCGACACCGGCGAGCGCGTCTGGATGGACCTGCGGGCCACCGGCACGCAGAAGACGCCCAGCGAACGCTGGGGCAACGCCTTCCTGATCGAGCACGAAGGCAAGTTCTTCATCTTCAACGAGAAGGGCGACCTCATCATCGCCAAGCTCAGCCCCAAGGGTTACGAGGAAATCAGCCGGGCGCACATCCTCGAACCGGACAACCGCATGGCGGGCCGGCTGGTGAACTGGTCGCACCCGGCATTCGCGAACAAGAGCATGTTCGCGCGGAACGACAATGAAATTGTCAGTGTTTCGTTGAGCAAGTAGTCCGCAGGTCGCCAACGATGAGCGCCTCCGGCACAGTGCCGTGCCGGTCTTTACGCCTTCGGCGAAAGGAAGCGGATCGCTTCGCGACAACCTCGAATCGTCTTCGCCACTACATATTCGTCTTGTCATCCCCGCGCACTTGCAGCAGCCGGTCGAGGGCGTTGGCCAGGTCGGCGTCGTGGGCGTGGTCGCGGGCATAGAGCCGGCACAGCGAAAAGCTGCGCGGCATGTGTAGCACCTCGGCATGAGCCGCCAGCGGCCGGATCTGCCCCGTCGCCGGCTCGAAGTAGCAGTTCTGCCTGGCCCCGACCGTGCTGAATGGGAAATGATAGTGTCGGGCCACATCCGCGCGGAACTCCAGGCCGCGCAGCGCCGTCGGCAGTTGCTGACGCACCGCCCGCTCCACCAGTTCCGGGTCCGTGAAGATGCTGGTCAGCTCCGACTGGCCCTGCTCGAAGCGGATGTTGCGTTCGTGCGCCATCTTCCAGCGCACCTTGCGGCACAGGATGTCCGCCCAGGCGGCTCCGAGTTGCTGCTTCTTCGGGTCAGGATCGTCCGGCCAGCGCTCCACGTCGGCCAGCAGCGACCATTCCGTCAGCCGGCGGTAGCGCGGCAAATCCTGCAATGGATTCACTGGCATGAGCAGGTCGAGCGTCGGCTTGAACACTTCCTTGAGCGTCAGGTCGATGGCCCGCACGGTGCGGTGAAAGTACAGGCTCTGGAACAGTTTGCCCCGCGCTTCCAGGAAGGTTTCCAGCGTGGCCAGCCCGCGCGCGTGCAGCGTCAAGCCGTGCCGGGTGAAAAAGCTGTAGTGCAGCAGGCGGTCGAGGTCGAAGGCGCGCGGACCGTGCCCGGACATGTAGCTGTCGCGCAGCACGAAACCCATGTTGTCCACCGTGTAGATGCCGCTGAACAGCGCTCGCAAGAGCCGAAGCCAGCGCGGCACGCCCGCGTCCGGCTCGCTCGGTCGCTTGATGAGCCAGGCGATTTGCTCCGGCTCCAGGGTTTCGCCGTCGGCCAGCTGGCCGTGCGGATTCGCCCGCACGCCGCGGATCAGGCCGCCCAACTCCTGAAGGATGATGTGCTGGCCCAGGTCTTCGTGGGTCAGCTGATACTGGTGGAGAAACTGATCGTCGAAGAAATGGCCGTAGGGTCCGTGGCCGACGTCGTGCAGCAGGGCGGCCAGGCGCACCAGGCTTTCGACGTAGCCGCGCGACGGCACCGGCTCCGGCGCGCACGCCTCGACCAGCGAATGGTAGAGATGGGCGACCGCCCGGCTCGCCATGTGCATCGCCCCCAGCACGTGCTGAAAGCGGGTGTGCTCGGCCGTGGGATAGACCCACCAGGCGCTCTGCAGCTGGTGGATGCGGCGCAGCCGTTGCATCCAGGGGTGGTCGATGAGCGCTGCCTCGGCCGTCTCGCCCGGCGCGCGGGCCGCGGTAAAGGGGATGTAGCCGTGCAGCGGATCGCTGACCAGGCTTTCGCGGTCGTAACTGCCGAGAATCATCGTCCGGTACCCGTCGCGCGATTGATTGATTCCCGCATTATCCCAGCAGTCCGCAGGAAGGCACCAGGAAATCGGTTATCGGGGCGAGCTTGTCGAGACGGCCTGAACGGTCGTGTCGTATTCCCGATTGCGCCCTTGCGAGGGTTGAAACGCCAGCGCAAAATACGGTGGCGCTCGGTTTGCCGAACGCGACCCACGCACGCGGCGGAGATCCTGCATGGACACCATGACGCCCGCCGAACGAAGCGAGCGTATGCGCCGGGTGCGCGGCAAGGATACCAAGCCGGAATTGCTCGTCCGTCGTCTGGTCCACGGCATGGGCTACAGGTATCGATTGCACGGCAGACTGCCAGGCCGCCCCGACATGGTCTTTTCGAGGAAACGCAAAGTCATATTCATTCACGGGTGTTTTTGGCACCGACATGGCCGCTGTCCCTTGACCCGCTGGCCAAAGTCCCGGCTGGAGTTCTGGAAGCCCAAATTAAGCGCCAATGCACGTCGCGACCGACGGAACTTGCGGACACTGCTGGCATTGGGCTGGGACGTGCTGGTGATTTGGGAATGCGAGCTTGGCGATCTGACTGGGCTGCGGAAGAGAGTCTCGCGGTTTCTTGGATAACGTCATGCGTTCCGTTGAATTGTTCGCCGGTGCTGGCGGCCTGGCGCTGGGAAGCGCCCAAGCGGGCTTTCGTCATGAGGCGGTCATCGAATGGGATCGCGATGCATGCGAAACCTTGCGAGAGAATCAGGCCAGAAAGCTGGAGCATGTCGTCGATTGGCCGCTCCATCAAGCCGACGCGCGCGCCTTCGATTATGCCACGATCGCGCACAGCGTGCAGGCGGTGATTGGCGGACCTCCTTGCCAACCATTTTCCCTGGGCGGCAAACACCGGAGCATCGCCGATGAGCGCAACATGTTTCCGGAAGTAGCCAGGGCCATGCGGCAACTGCGCCCCCAGGTGATTTTGGTGGAGAACGTCCGGGGATTGCTCCGGCCGTCTTTCGCCAAGCATTTTGAATATATCCTCTTGCAATTATCCTACCCAGAAATCGTTCCCAGGGAGGATGAGGATTGGACGGACCACCTGGCTCGCCTGGAGCGATACCAGACCAGAGGCCGGCATGACGGTCTGGTTTACCGCTTGGTTTTCAGCGCGCTCAATGCGGCGGATTATGGCGTGCCGCAACGGCGCGATCGGGTCTTGATCGTGGGCTTCCGGCACGACCTGGAACTGGACTGGGCGTTCCCGCCCCCGACGCATTCCCTGGACGCCTTGTTGTGGAGCCAATGGCAAACCGGCGAGTATTGGGATCGGCACAAGGTCGCCGCGCGCCGCCGCCCCGC
>JAGVLI010000390.1 GCA_020054355.1 Planctomycetales bacterium
CGGCTGGCCTCCAGGTCAGGGGAGGCAGGTATCCTACGCGGTCAGCTGCAAAAGTGTACCTGCGCAGCTGGCCGAGGTATTATTTTGAAACCGCCTTAAGCGCGATGGCGCCTCCCCCAGGCGTCGCACCTTAATTCCTTCGAGGCGCGAGTGCGATGGTTTCTCCACGCTTATCTTCCAGCTTCCGTTTTGTCTGCGCGATCACTGCCGTTTGCGGCTGGGCGTTCCAGGTCCAGGGCGCGGACCCTGCTAAACCGCAAGCGGCAAAAGTGACCGAACTCAAGGTTGAACCGGCAGCGCTCGTATTAACCGGACCGCGCGACGCCCGGCGTTTCGTGGTGCGCGGCAAGACCGCCGACGGTTCCTGGCTGGACCTGACGCGCAGCGCCCAGCTGAAGATCGAGGGCGACAGCGCCCGGCTCGAAGCCGGCTTCGTCGAACCCGTCAAGGACGGCAAGAGCGCGGTGGTCATCGCCACTGGTGGGTTGACCGCCTCACTGCCGGTGACCGTGCAGAACCAGGGCAACGTCGTGCCGGTCAGCTTCGTGCGCGACGTCATGCCGATCCTGGCCAAGACCGGCTGCAACGCCGGCACTTGCCACGGCGGGCAGAAGGGCCGCAACGGCTTCAAGCTGTCGCTGCGCGGCTACGACCCCGACTTCGATCACGATCAGATCGTCGAGGATATCGCCGGTCGGCGCATCGACCGCAAGGAGCCGGCCAATAGCCTGGTGGTCCTCAAGCCCACCCAGGGCGTGCCGCACGAAGGCAAGTTCCTCTTCGATGAAAAGTCGCTGTACTATCGCCTGCTGCATCAGTGGATCGCCGAAGGCTGCAAGTCCGACGTGGCCACGACGCAGCGCGTCGAACGCCTCGAATCGTTCCCGCAGGCCCCGGTGCTCTCGGACGTGGGTCAGGAACAGCAGCTGGTCGTCATCGCTTATTATGCCGACGGCACGAGCCGCGACGTGACCCGCGACGCCATCTTTGCCAGCAGCAACGAAAACGTGGTTTCGATCACGGGCGACGGTCTGATGAAGGCGATTCGCAAGGGCGAGTCGGCGGTGCTGATCCGCTACGAAGGGCAGTTCGCCGTCAACCAGGTTTCGGTGCTGACGCCCAACCCCGGCTTCGTCTGGAACAACCCGCCCGCGTTCAACTACATCGACGAGTTGGTCCACAAGAAGCTGCAGAAGATCAAGGTCACGCCGTCGGAACTGTCCGGCGACGCCGAGTTCATCCGCCGGGTCTACCTCGACCTGCTCGGCGTGCCGCCGACGCCGGACGAAGTCCGCGCCTTCCTGGCGGACAACCGCGAACCGCAGGCCAAGCGCAAGGAACTGATCGACAAGCTGCTGGAACGGCCCGAATACATCGACTTCTGGACCCTGCGCCTGGCCGACCTGCTGCAAGTCAACCGCAAGTACCTCGGCGAGAAGGGCGTCTGGAACTTCCGCGAATGGATTCACCAGCAGGTGCAGGCCGACCGCCCCTGGAGCGAGATGGCTCACGACTTGCTGACCGGCGTCGGCGGCACCGCTCAAGCTCCCGAAAGCGCGTTCTGGAGGATCGCGCGGGAACCGGGCCAGGCCGTGGAGAACGCCACCCACCTGTTCCTCGGCATCCGCTTCAATTGCAACAAGTGCCACGATCACCCGTTCGAGCGCTGGACCCAGGGCAACTACTATCAGCTGGCCGCGTACTTCGGCCAGGTCGCCCTCAAGAAGGGCCTGGCCGCCGACGAGGAAATCGTCTACGAACGGCGCGACGGCGGCGAGGTCAGCCATCCGAAGACTAATGTCGTGCAGAAGCCGCAGTTTCCCTTCACTCACGCCGGCTTCGACCCGAAGAATGCCACGGCCAAGACCCGCCGCGAAGCCCTGGCGAAATGGATGACCGCGCCAGAGAACCCCTACTTCGCCAAGTCGATGGCCAACCGGCTCTGGGCCTATCTCATCGGCCGGGGCATCATCGACCCGGTGGACGACATCCGCGCCGGCAACCCGGCCAGCAATCCGGAGTTGCTCGACGCCCTGACCGCGGATTTCATCAAGCACAAGTTCAGCATCAAGCACCTGCTCCGCGCCATCGCCAACTCGCGGACCTACCAGCTGAGCATCGTGCCGACTCCGGGCAACGCTGACGACGTGGAGAACTTCGCCCGCGCCCGGCCGCGTCGTCTGACCGCCGAACAACTGCTGGATTCGGTACGGGTAGCGACCGGCACGCAGAACAAGTTCCCCGGCTTCCCGCTGGGCTACCGCGCCTCGCAGCTGCCCGACCCGGCTTCGGGCAAGACCGGCTTCCTGGAGCAGTTCGGCCGGCCGATCCGCGAATCGCCCTGCGAGTGCGAGCGCCGCAACGAGATGAGCTTGGAGCAGGCGATGGCCCTGGTCAACGGCACGACGCTCTCCGGCGCGGTCGCCGACGGCAACGGCCGGCTGGCCAAGCTGCTGCAAGCCAAGCCCGACGACAAGAAGCTCGTCGAGGAACTCTACCTGGCGGCGCTGTGCCGGCTGCCCACGGACGAGGAAAGCGCCAAGTTCGCGGGCTTGCTGTCCACCGCGAAGAACAAGCAGGAAGCGGCCCAGGACATCCTCTGGGCGCTGCTGAATACCTCGGCGTTCCTGTTCAACCGCTGAGGTATAATGCAGTGAAATACTTGTGCGGGAGACAGGCCATGATTCAGCGCAGGGCTACGCTGCAAGACCTTTATGAAGTGGAGGGGCCTGCTGAGTTAATCAACGGGCAGATCATCCACCTAATGCACGGCGAACGACCGGGGGAAGTGGCGCTTAACATCGTGTTCAGTCTCCGCCCTTATGTCAAGGCGCTGGGACGAGGCAACGCGCTAATGTCCGACGTGGGGTATGCGGTACAACCCCTGCCCTCCGGCCGAGAGAATTTTTGTCCCGACGTGGGATACCATACGCATCCGCCAGCCGCAAACCCAATGCGCTTCGTGCAGGGCGCACCCGACTTCGGCGTCGAGGTTCGCAGCGAGAACGACTATGGCAAGGCCGCCGAGCGCGACCTGGCCGCCAAACGGGCCGACTAC
>JAGVLI010000193.1 GCA_020054355.1 Planctomycetales bacterium
ATCGAACAGGAACTGGAGCGCCGGGCCAAGGCGGGGCTGCCCACGGATTTGCCGGCCGATGTCCGCCGACCGATGAACCACGCGGAGGGGTTGAGCAGCCGGCCGGCGCGGCCCGGCCCGGTGAGCGAAGAGTATCTTGGCTCGCTTGATGCCCTGCCGAAAACGCAGAGCAGCCATTACGGCCAGGAGCGGCCGGCTGCTGCGTACCGCGATGCCCTGCACGAGCTGTTTCCCGAGAGCCGCGAAGACTATTTTCACCGCGTGCTCCTTCTCCTGGAATCCCGCTCGCTCGCCGAGCGTGAACTGGGCGTCGAGGCCCTGCGGCGCTCCCTACACTGGGACTTGGACTTCGACTACCAGGCATTCGCCAGCCAGCGGGCCGCCCGGCTGAAGCAGCTTCGCCCTATTCTCTCGAAGCTCTCCACATTATCCGAAGCGGAGATGCGTGCCGAAGTGCTGCGCCTTCGGAGCATAAAGCTGGACGGTGCATGCGACAAGAACTGGTTGAGCGAACTGCGGCGGGCCGCGGTCGATCGGGAACCGGCCATTGCCGTCAACGCCCTGAAGCTGATCGAAAAGATCACCGGCCACTACGGATGCCGCCATCTCGCCTCGCTCGCTGCCGAGCAGCGGGGAGCTGCGCTAACGGCTTTCCTGGAAGACCGGCAGCTATTGCCTGCCGGCGCTGACGATCAAATGAAGGAGCGGTGAGATCGTGAGTGGTGTATGTGCCCGGACTCTTCGTGCCGGTGCCAAGCTTTAGCAGGGCGTCGATCTGGCCGTCGTCAGCGCGGGCTAGGGTTCTTGCGGTTGCGGCAAAGGCGGCCTGCCGTCGAGTTCCGAAACGAGCCAGATCTTGACGAGGACGACCAGGTCGCGGTCCTGGTCCAATGGTTGGGGAAAGAGCATCACGACGGCTTCGCCCAACTCCAGGGAGTTCGTAGCGCGAACCCAAGTGACGCAGCGGCCGGGCACGAACACGCCAGCCACCTCCGCGCCGCTGGCGGGATTGGGCGCAGTGAACTCCGGCTCCACGTCCAGGCAAATTCGGCCATCCTCTTGCACCACGCAGCAGGCGCACCTGGATTGGATCGTTTACGTAGTAGGCCGGTCGACCGCTGAGCGTGACGAGGCGCGGCTCGCGCAACGCCGCGTGACCGGCCGCGCTGACTCTCTGGAGCAACTCGCGCCAGGCCCGATCTTCCGCCGCGCTGGCATGCTGCGTCCGCACGGCGCCACCCAAGCTCATGGCCGACTGGCACGCCTGGTACTCGCATGACAGCTCCGGCTCGGCCTGCTCCAGAGCGGCGCGCTCCACCTCGGCCACCACGACGTCGAGCTGGACCTGGACGAATGGTATCTTCAGGCAAGCGGGTTCCTTGTTGCGCTGCTCGTCAAGCAGCCGATCCAGAAATCGGTCGTCGATCAGCTCGAAGTCATCCGCTGGCCGCGTCTCTGCTGCCGGGGGAGCGAAGAGATCCTTCCCGTCGGCGGTGCTCTTGACCGTCGCCAGCACGATCAGGTCCTCGGCCTGCTCTTTCAGGTCGTTCCAGGTCACGTTGGGGACCACCAGCAGAGCGCCGCCACCGGGGGCCAGAGTCAGCGCCACCGGCGTGAACGGCTCGGCCAGCCTCAGCCCCTCGGGCTTGAACTCCACGTGAATCTGGCCGTCGGCCTGGATGGTGGGGACGAAGTGGAGCCGGATGTGGGGAGGCAAACGCTGGATGTAGCCTGGCGGCACATAGTCGCTGTTGCCGCCAAAACCAGCCACCGTGGGTACCGCGCCTTCGCCACCAGTCGAGTGATAGGCCGCCCGGCCGCTCAGGGTCACCAGGACCGTTTCGGTCCAGAAGCTGCCTTGTTCTTCCTCGACCAGGGTCCGAAGTATCTGGTGCAGCTGCTGACATTCAGCGGCCGAGAGAGCTCGACTATCGGCCAGGGCCGTCGCATCCGCCTGGCCCAGCTCGGACCGATCGATCCGCAGCATGGACAGATCAAGGTGGATTCGGGGCGCCGAGTCTTTCAGCGCGTTGATGATTTCACCGGCCGACGGCCCCCAGACCGCGCGGGCGATGCGAGTGATGGTCTCGACATCCTCCGGGTGGGCCACTTGCCCCGTCAAGATCAGGGTATGGCCCTTCCCGGCCACCACCTGCACCTGCGCCGTGGGCACCGCCTGCGGTAGCAGGTTGCCGAGCAGCTCGATGACCTTCTCCCGTTCCAGCTTCTGCTCTTCGTCGGCTTGGCCCACCAGCGGGCAGGCGAGCAACAGGAGCAGTGCGATCAGGCGCTGGGCCATGACAAACCTCCTTGGATAGGGACCGCTCCGGCTTATACCGAGATTCGCGGCCGGGTCCAGCAGGTTTCCCCAGGTTGCGCGTAGGCTGAAGCTGTCCGGTCCTGGGGACACCAAAAGCTAGGCCGCCTCCCTCTAATAATGGCGCATCTCTTTGCGAATTTTAGCGATACGGCGACCTCTTCCGCCCCGTCCAGAAGTCCAGTCCCTTCGGGGGTGTGTCTCCCGCCTTCCCGCACCCACGATTTTCTCCACGGTGAAACGACCCTGCTGACGCAAAACGCCCATAAATTCAGGTCAACGCACGGTTGGCCTGGTCGTTGCTCTTGCCATTTCGGCGATTCTTGTCCTATAGGTCGGCCAGTGTGGGGAGAATGGTTTTGACGGAATGGGGCAATACGATGGTGATTCGCTTCTTCTGGGCCGCAGTCTTGCTTGCTTTATCCGGCCTTCCGATACCACCCACCGGCCGCGCCGCGGAAGACTGCGAAGCCGAGAAGGATAGGCACGGCGGCAGTGGCCTGGTGCAGCGCACCTATCCGGTCGCCGACCTGATACTTTCGGACCACGGGAACTGCTCCGTTCTGGGCGCGCCAATCCCCACACCGGCTGCCGAGCGGACTCCGGACGAGCTGATTGAGCTGATCGTCAACACCATCGCCGCGCAGACTTGGAGCATGCAGGGTGGACCGGGCACTATCGAATACGTCCCGCTGGGAATGGCGTTCCTGGTGAACCAGACTCCCGAGGTCCACGAGCGGATTGCCGAGTTACTCGAAGGTCTACGCCGCATCCACAACCTGGAAGTCCAGGTCGAGTTTCGCATGATGGCGTTGTCCGAACCGGTATTCCAGCGAGTATGCAAAGAATATGGCCTCGCGGTCGGCGAGGAAATCCCGCCGGGTGTGCCGCAGGTGACTGGCCTGGGAGTCGAGCCGAAACGCAAGGTTGGGCGCACTGTTCTCACTGACATGGATGTCTTCCGGTTGATGGAGTTCCTCCAGGAGCAAGGCAGCGGCAACGTCCTCCAGGCCCCGAAACTGACGGCCTTCAACAAGCAAACGGCGACGGTCCAGGTGCAGGACTTCCAGTGGTTCGTCACCAAGGTGCAGATCATCAACTGTGGCGGCAAGGTGGTCGTTGTCCCTGAGCAGGAGTCGGTGGCGGTCGGCCTTCAGGTGAGCGTCAAGCCGGTGGCGTCGGTGGATCGCAAGGCCGTCCGGCTTGACCTGAGCGCGAGCCTTACCGACGCGGTGCCGGGGTCGAAGCCGCTCAAACCAACCCGCACCGTCCTCAGTACGTCCGTCGAGGCAGATGGTAGCGCGGGTCTACACATCGAGGCGACGGAATACCCACCGCCAATAGTTACCCGGCTGACACTGAATGAGTCAGTTAGCCTGACGGACGGCGGCACGGTCGTGTTCGCGGGCTGGCAGAGGATGCGCGAAGCGGAAAGCTGGCTGGGCCAGCTGGTCCGCAAGGTGCCCTTCCTGGGCGACCACTTCCAGGAACTTGGCAACTGGCAGGGGCGCGAACACATCCTGCTCCTGGCAACGCCAAAGATTGTGGAACAAGCCCGGAAGGAACTGGTAGCTACACCAACGACCGCCCAGACCGCCCTGGAGAAGAAGCTGCGCGCGGCCGGATTCGAGGACGACCCAAGCTCGTACATGTTGGTCCGGAGATTCATGGTCCTCAAGGATCTGTGCAATCTCTTGAATTGTCAGACCTGTGACTTCAAACCGCCCAGGCAGCCTGGCTATCCCGGGCTTCCGCCGATGGACTTTCATGCTCCAAACTCTTGGCTTAAGCAAGGCCCGGGCTACTTTTGTTCCATCTGGTTCCTGGACCCCGCTCACTTTCCGAAGGATCTGGGCGAAGCAGAGGTGCAAGTCGGCTTCCTCCTGTATGGCGAGCCCGACGCCGCGCCTTGCCCGCCTGGTATCGGGGAAGGCCCCAAGCCGCTGCCGGGACAAGATGCTTATGAAATCGCTCTCATCACCGCCATCCATCATTTTGCAGAGGCCGGGGAAGCGGAGTTGCTTCACGCCCTGCTCAACAAGCATCCGGAATTCGCCGACATCGACCGGAAGTTCCTCGGCGGCCCCGGCAAGCCGATGCTCAACAGCCTATACCGGCCCCTCCACCGCGCCGCCGAGCGGGGGCATTCTGCGGCCGTCCGCGTGCTGCTTGAAAAAGGAGCCGACCCGAATGGCGACGGCGGTTCGGGATGCACGCCGCTCCACGTGGCCGCGCGAATGGGACATCTGGAAGTGGTCAAGCTTCTCGTGCGGAAGGGCGCCAATTTCCGCGCGCTCACGAAGCCACAACCGGGAGGGATTCCACCCAGCGCAGCTCCCGCCATTCCGGGAGCGCCGCCTCGCCCGCCGGTTACGTTTCCTGCCATTCCAGCCAGGTCGCCGCTCGACGTTGCCCGCGAAGCGAACCAGACCGCAGTCGTTGAGTACTTGACCTTGAAGCTTCAGGAAGCGGCATCTCCACAGTAGTGGCAGGTGGGCGGGCCGTTGCAAAAAAGCGACACAGAGCGATGGCAACGAAGCGGATCGGCCAACGGCATTCTGGCCAACGCGAGTCCCGGGGAAGTCCAGCCGCGTCGGCCGTCAGCTGGTCGGCTCCACTTCCGCATCCGCCACCGGCGCTATTTCTATCGTCTTCCCGCGGTGCTCGACGCGAACGGTTTCTACGGGACTCGCTGGCGGCATCGGCGGCCTCATCCTATCTTTCGCCTTCCACTGCGCGATTGCCTTCGATCCGCCAGGCCCTCACGGCATAGGCTTGCCTTGCGGTGCCAGGAGACGGCGCCAGGCGGCCACCGTGGGCTCCGTGTCCTTGCCGGTCAGTTCGCGCAACGCGGCCAGGGCGGCGCGATGATAGGGTGACAACCGCCCCGGTTCCTGCTGGGTGAACTTCTCCCGCCAGGCGACCGCCTCTTCCTCCGTCAGGACGCGAGTCCGCACCAGGAAGTCGAAGCGCTGCATTTCCGGCCACGGGGCGGCATCCGCCACGGCCTGGTACACCGAAAAATCCTGCCGCAG
This sequence comes from Planctomycetales bacterium, assembly GCA_020054355.1. Classification (GTDB taxonomy): domain Bacteria; phylum Planctomycetota; class Planctomycetia; order Gemmatales; family Gemmataceae; genus JAGVLI01. The sequence goes on from JAGVLI010000193.1 coordinate 5,353, forward strand.
GTAGGTGACATCGATGCGCACCAGAACTTCCGACGAGGAACCGCGGTAGGGATCGGCGAGCAGAGGTTGGCGTGGGTTAGGCACGACGACGGCCAATCCTTCGGGTACGGCGGGTCCCGAGTTCCCAGGCGCATGGCACAGCAAGCAGTTGCGATGGTGGTTGATCCGAAT
>JAGVLI010000703.1 GCA_020054355.1 Planctomycetales bacterium
CCCAGCGGAGTTGGCCGCCCGCAAGGCCGACGGCAAGGGCCGCGCCGACGAAGCGCGCGAACAGGCGCTGCGCTATCTCCAGAAGGAAACCATCGATCCGGGCAAGAGCGTTTCTTCCGCCGCGGCCGCCACGGAACTTGGCGACTTCTTCCAGTACGCCATCGAGCAGCCGGTCAGCCTGGCCCGCCAGAAGTCGGCCATGTTGCCGATCGTCACCCAGGAAATCGACGGCGCCAAGGTCAGCATCTACAACCAGAACACGCACCCGAAGTTCCCGCTGCTGGGCCTGAAGTTCAAGAACACGACCAACCTGCACCTGATGCAGGGGCCGATCACGGTCTTCGAGAATAACTCCTACGCCGGGGATGCCCGCATCCTCGACCTGCAGCCCAAGGAAGAGCGGCTCATCAGCTACGCCATCGACCTGGGCACCGAGGTCGAGCCGGTGGTCGTCAACCCGGCCGACCGCATCATCAAGATCAAGATCAACAAGGGCATCGTCGAGGCGACCCACAAGATCAACCAGAGCAAGACCTACAACATCAAGAACCGCTCCGAGCACGACCGGATGCTGGTGGTCGAGCATCCTTACCGGCCCGAGTTCAAGCTGATGGCCCCGGAGAAATTCAGCGAACGGGCGCGCGATGTCTACCGCTTCGAGGTGCCGGTCAAGTCGCAGGGCAGTGCCAAGCTGGACGTGGTCGAGGAACGCGACACGCTGCAAAGCGTGACGCTGTCCAACTCCGACGACCAGACGATGCGCTTCTTCATCAGCCATAACGTGAGCAGCCCGGCCGTGAAGAAGGCGCTGGAGCAGGCCATCGGCTTGAAGGGCAAGCTGGCGGACACCCAGCGCGAGCTGGCGCACGCCAATCAGCAGCTCAAGGACATCACGGACGACCAGACCCGGCTGCGGGCGAACCTCAAGGAAATGCCGCCGACGGCCGCCGCCTACAAGCGCTACCTGGAGAAGTTCGACAAGCAGGAAACCGACATCGAGCAGCTGCGGGAGAAGATCAAGCAGTTGCAAAACGTGGCCTTCCAGCAACGGCGCACGTTCGAGGATTACTTGACCGCGCTGAACGTCGATTGAATTGGGAAGTGAAAACGTTTAGCCGCGAGCCGGAGGCGAGCGCTCTCGAGCGCTCGCCTTCGGCTCGCGGCTAAACTGTTTGGGCGGTATTCTCCCGGGAGCCGGGGTTTGACGCCCGGCTCCCGGTCCGACATAAGCTCTACTGCGAGACTCCCACCGGAGTGGCCGACCCAATAACCACTTGATCCAGCGAGTTGGCGCCTCTGCCCAGGAGGACGGGCAGTGCCGGTTTCCCGCAATTCCAGCACACAGCAGAGCTCGGCTAGTTTCCTTCCCGGCCGGCGAGGCGGCGTCTGCGGCCGTTGCTCACCACCCAGGTGCATTCATGAGGCGGCGATTTAGCGTTTGTCTTACAGTCTGTCAAGAGCGATTTCCCGGTTTGCTTCCGCGCGCCACTTTCGGAATGATTCAAGTGCGTCGGGTCCGCACAGCGGACCCTACCAGAGGTGCCGTCCGGAAAACTTCAAGCATTGATGGCCGGCTGCGTCCGTTCCGTCTCGGCGGGCGTCAGCGCTCTCCGCTGTTCCTCTCGGCGGCGCGACCAGCGCACCGCATACGGCAGAAAGAAGAGATAGATGCCGGTGATCCACAGCCCCAGGACCACCACGGCAGTCGGCAGAAAGACCCAGAGCTTCACGCGGTCGTGAAACCACGAGCCGTCGTGCAGGCTTTCGATCAGATCGGAACGGCGATACTCGACTTGCAGCACCTGGGCCGTCTTCAAGTCCACCTGGATTTCCCAGCAATTGTGCGCCTGCACCTTGACGATGCCGCGCTCCGGACGAACATCCAGCCGGTCGATGTCTTTCCAACTGTCAATGCCCGCTTCGGGCACGGATCGGGCCGCTTGCAGGATGGCGTCGAACGATGCTTCCGGGACCTTGCCCGCGCCGCGCTGGGTGCGCGGCTGCACCCAGCTCCATTCCTTCTTGAGTTGCAAGAGCAGGCCCGTGGCGATCACCACGAGGAACGGGACGGCGATCAGAATCGCCCCCCAGCGATGTGTCTTGCGCGTCCAGCTTCGCCAGTTGATCGGCACGAGAGGTTTCCGTCGATGACCGCCGTCATACGCCCTGGCGGGAACTACCCAGCGGCTTTGGGGGTGGGGCGGGTGGGGTCGCCAGGCGCTCGACCAGTTCCAGCAGCAACGGCCGCACCATCATCAACGCCGGACGGTTGGATTTCGACTTCGTCGATTCCAGGTCGGGCATCAGCGTCTCGAACAGGATTTGCACTTGCTCATGGGTGATGCCGGATTGCCTGAGTGCTTTTTCGAGGTCGTCCACGGCGGCCAGCAAGTCGTTGCCGATCCGCTCCATGAATGCCTTGGCGATCGGCAGCGCTTGCTCGCGGAGCGTCGGCCAGGCGCTGGCCCGGCCCATCGCCTTGCGCACGCTGGCGGACAGTTTCTCGGCGGTGAGGTCTTGCTTGTTCAGATAATCGTCGGCACCCGCTTGCATGCATTCCGCGCCGATCTCGGTGGTGGTCACGCCGGAAAGCACGATGATCGGCACCGCCTGGTCGAGTTGCCGCAGCTTTTTCAAGGCTCCCAGGCCGTCGCCCATGGGCAGCTTGTAATCGAGGATGACGAACTCGACGCCGCCCTTGTTCAGCTCGGCCACGGCCGTGATCTCGGTCGCCGCCCGCGTGATGTTGAAGACATATTCCTTCATCGCGCCCAGCAGCCGCGCGATCAGCAGCCGGTCGGCGACATTGTCCTCGACGTGCAGCAGCTTGATAGTTCGAGCCGACATCGTCTCACTCCCTCCCACCCGCGGCCAGGGCAATCGGTGGGCGGCGACTGCTTCGCGTTGTGCCCCCGCTCTTCGTCCGTCCCAGAAGGTAGGTCCGGCGAGCCGAGCCGGTCGCGCCGGAAACCGCACGGTTTTGCAAAGTCGCGGTGCCGCTCGGCTCGCGGCACCTGCCTTCCCGGATGGTTCCCGCGCTACAAGTCTACTTTGGGAATCGACATAGAACAACGGCAACCCTCGGTTTCGCCCGTACTTGGGCAAGTGCGGCAGCTGCAAGCAAATCCCCGTTGGCAGTGGAACCGATCCTGACGTATAAGTGTCGAAGAGATAGACTTGCACATAGCGCGCCACTCAGCCCTGGACGGACCGGCCCATCCGCGCCAGCATTCCCGGCCGTCGCTCGTAATTTCGAGGTGTCGCCGTCATGCCGTTTTATTCCGGTTCGTTCCTGGTTGCCCGGCCGGTGCTGCAAGACCCCAACTTCGCGCGGACCGTGGTGCTGCTGCTGCGCCATTCGCAGGAAGGGGCTTTCGGCCTCGTGGTGAATCGGCCGGCGGAGGTCAAGGGGCTGGCGTTTCCGGTCTACGGCGGCGGACCCTGCCAGGCGGAAGGACTGATGCTGCTCCACGGCCACGAGGACTGGATCGGCAACCCCGCCGAGCGCGAGGATCGCGAAGTCGCGCCGGGGATTTTCCTCGGCGACTCGGCGGGGCTGAAACGCGCCACGGAGGCGCCGCCGGACGAAGGATTGCGCTTCCGTGTGTTCACCGGCTACTCGGGCTGGGGACCAGGGCAACTCGAAGCCGAACTGGGGGCCGGCGCCTGGACCATCGTTGGGGCGGCGGGACCGACCCTCTTCGATATTCCCGTCGAGGAAATCTGGGAACGTCTGATTCCGCCGCGCATTCCCCAGCCAAGCTTGAACTGAGCGCGTCCGCGCCGCTTGCCGCTTGCGGTTTAGCAGTGACTAGGGCTTCCCGCCCTTGATGAGCGCCTCATCCATTTCTTGCGCGAACGAACTCAGCTCGGCCTTGCGCGTCCAGCTACCCCCGGCATCGGCCAGGATCCGCTTGATGGTCAGCTTGGCGGCGTCCCGATCCGGGCGCGCCTCCGCCAGCTTGTTTTGACGGGCGCGCACCAGGCAGCGGATGATGACGTCGTTCAGGGTGCCCAGCGGAATCATCTTCCATTCGTCGCGCAGCTGGAAGAGCTTATCGACTTCATCGGCGGCTTCCTGGACCTTCCCCGCCCGATACCAGGCGAAGGCCAGCGTGTTGCGAAACGCCAACTCCGTTTCCTTGCTGCTGCCCTGCAGCGCTTTCTGCACGAGCTTCACCGGCACGTCCGGCGTTTTCACCGCGTTGGGGACCAGGCAGCACAACCAGGCCGCCAGGTTGAGCTTGTTGGGGTCTTCTTCGCCCTGGAAGAGGTCGAGCATCGCCTGGCAGCGCTGCCGATACTCCTCCAGATTGCCCTGCTGCAAGAGCAGGTGCAGCTGCTGCGACCAGTTGTGCACATCGCTCGGTTCGACCGCCACCGCTTTCGCGAAATCTTCTCCCGCTTGCTTGAAATCCTTGCGCTCGACGGAACAGTCGCCCCGGCCGCGCAAGGCCGGGCCGTACTGGGAATTCAGCGCGAGCGCCTGGTTGAAGTCGGCCAGGGCGGCGTCCGCGTCGCCGTCCCGATTGCGCTGCAAATAGGCGCGGCCGCGCTGGCCGTAGGCCCGGTGGTTCTTCTCATCCTGCTTGATTAGCTCGCCGAAATAATGGACCGCCTCGCCGGCTTCGTCGCGGGAAAAAGTCTCTCCCAGAGCGCTGTAAAGTTGATCGAACTGGCGCGGCAGGTTGGGTACCAGCGCCGGCGCCTGCCGGGCCGTCTCGGTGAAATCCTGGATGGCGCCTTGCAGCCAGCTGCGTTGGCGATCCTGCCGCGCCCACGCCTGGTAGGCCCGGCCGCGCTGGTAGCGCGCCCAGGTATTCTTGGCGTCCTGGTCCAGGCGGCGGCTGAAGTCCTTGACGGCATCCTGGTAATTCTTGGTTTTCAGGTAGTTGTCGCCCAGCCGCTGATATTCCTCGGCCAACCGCCGGCCGGCCTCCGCCGAGTCCGGGCTGAGCCGCCAGGCATGCGTGTAGTCGTCCAGGGCTTGGGCGTGGTCCTTCTTGAGCCGATGCACGTCGCCGCGCTGCCGATAGAGCGCTTCGCCTTTCGGATCGAGCAAGATGGCTTCGGTGAAGGCGCCCAGGGCGTTCTCGTAGTCCATGACCTCGGCGAGCTCCTGGCCGCGGCCCGTGTAAGCGGCGACCAACTCGGGGTCGAGCCGTAAATCCGTCTTGCGCTGCCGGGCGGCATTCAGGTCGTCGATGGCTTTCTGGAATTTCTTTTGCCGCAGGTAGGCCCGACCGCGCAGGGCATGGGCCGCCGCGTCATTGGCGTCGCGACTGATGGCCTCGTTGCAGTCCTTTACCGCCGCGTCGTCGTCTTTCTTGGCGAAGTACGCCTGGCCGCGCAGGCGAAAGGTCTCGGCGCTTTGCAGCGCGGGGGAATTCAGCGCCTGGGTGTAATCCTCGATCGCGCGGTCGTGGTCGTTCCTGGCGAAGTACGCTTGGCCGCGCTGTTGGTAGGCGTGGGCATAGCCGGGGTCGAGGGCCAGCACCTCGTTCAGCAGTTCGATGGCCCGGTCGTAGTCCTGGCGCTGCAGGGCTTCCTGGGCGGCGTCGAACTTGATTTTCTTGGCATCCCCGGCGACGGTCCCGCCGTCTCCCACTCCGGTTTGCAGGAACTTCTGGCCGACGAAGTACGCGCCCGTGCCGATGACGGCCAGCAGCACGCCCGCCAGGATCCAGGTCAACGCGGACGAACGCGCTTCCTCCGGTTCGGGCACGGCCGTGATCGGCTCGGTCAAGGAACTCCGGCTGGCATCGCGCACGGATACCGGCGAGGGAATCTGGCCGCCGACGGTCGGCGCGTTGTGGACCGCCGAGTCCACCTTGGGCTTGCCCTGCTTCGCGGCATGCAGGAATTTCTCCAGGTCGGCCGCCAGGTCGGCCATGCTGGCATAGCGCGTCTCCACGCGGCGCGACATCGCCTTCTTGCAAATGTCCGCCAGCTCCTTGCTCAGGTTCGGCCGATAGTGCGAGGGAGCGAGCGGCTTCTCCGTGGCCAGCTTGACGAGGATTTGCATCATCGGGCCTTCAAAGGGCAGCCGGCCCGACAGCATCCGGTAGAGGATGACGCCCAGGCTGTAGATGTCGCTGGCCGGCCCCGTCTGCTCGATGTCGCCTCGGGCTTGCTCCGGGGCCATGTACTCCGGCGTGCCCAGCAACCGGCCGCTCTCCGTCAGGCGTTCGCCGTCCGTCCGGTCGATCTGCCGGGCGACGCCGAAATCCATGATAATCGGCTCGCCGCGGTGGTCGATATGGATATTCGACGGCTTCAGGTCGCGGTGGATGACGCCCTTCTGATGCGCCTCCTGCATCGCCAGCGCGACCTGCCGGATAAGTTCCGCCGCATAGTTCTCCGGCAGCTGCTTGCCGCCCTTCATCTGGTCGGTGAGCGGCTTGCCTTCGATATACGCCATCGTGATGTACGGCACCTTCTCGTATTCGCCGACGTCGAACACCGGGCAGATGTGCGGATGGTGCAGCGTCGCGGCGGCGCGGGCCTCGCGGTAGAACCGCAGCAGCACTTCCGGCCCGTCGTCCGGGCCGAGGTGCGGCACCTTCAAGGCGACCTGCCGGTCCAGCTGCGTATCGTGGGCCAGGTAGACCCGCCCCATGCCGCCCTTGCCGATGGTCTTCAGGATGCGATAGCGGCCGAACTCCTGCGGCACGGCGTCGTCCAACGATAGGTTCCGGGCCGTCATCGGCCGCGGCGCCTGGGGCATAATCGTATGGGCGGCCGTCGGCTCGGCCTGACCGGGAGTGGAATCGCCCGGACCGACGTTCGACGGCGTGGCCTGCGTGGATTCCAGATCGCGCAGCCGGTCGGCATGGGTCGGAAAGCGTGCCGTCAGGTCGTTGCACGTAACCGGCGAGTTGTTTTCCTTCCGGGCCTCAAGCTCGGCCTGGATCAGCTCGAACGGCACTTGATCGGGGGAGCCGAGTTCGGGATAGCGGGACAGGTAGTCCTCGACCACGGCCTGGGTGCCCGCCTGCCATTGCCGTTTCAGGTCGAGCTTGATGAGTTCCAGGACAATGATCTGGCGCAGCGGATGCGACGGCGGCGGCAGCCGCTCGTGCAGGCTGGCCAGCTGCTCGGGCGTCCAGTTCCGCTCGAAATCGTTCAGCCAGCCGAGGACTTCCTGGCGGTCGGCTTCGCGCAGTTCCTGGAGGCTGGGAGGCGGTGCGGTCATCGACGTCCCCTCGATGCGGAATGAACCGGGAGCGTGGGCGCAGGGCGTTCTCGATAATTCTAACGCATTTTCGGGAAGTGTCGGATGCGAAATGCGACTCCCCGCTGTGACCGGGCCGCCTGCCATCTGCAGATTGCGCGTTTCACGGACAGGGTCATACCCCCATCGTTTCATGAAACAAATGAAACGAATGAAACGCGTGCCCGATGTTCATTGCCTGATTGCGGTTACGCAATTCGTCCGGCAATCGGACGACCCGCCAGCGAGTCGCCGCTTGCAACCGTTCATGGACGCACTATAATTCGGATTCAACCCTGCACTAAACTGCCACACGGAGTCGCCCCGTGACAACCCTTCTGCAAGCCCCATTCCCGGCTCGACAAACTAACCAGATTGGCCAGGCGCGACCCACCAAGAGCACTCCCATTATTGCGCGGGGGAACCATAACAGAAAATTGCAGGCGGACAATGCACCAACTCAGACATCACTAGAATGTCGCAAGTGGCGGTAAAGACGAAGGTTGCGATTGATCGCAGCCATCTGCGAACCGCACCTCCCAGTAGGGGCAAGATTGATGGCGAAGTCTTCATTGAAGAAACGAGTCAATTTCCGCCTCCATCCCCGCGTCTTCGACTCCCTCGGGTCGGACTTGGTGACGAGCGATTACGTCGCCATCACGGAGATCGTAAAGAATGCGTACGACGCCTTTGCCGACCGTGTCGATATCAGCTTCCATGAAGATGAAGAAGGACCATATTTGGAGATTCAGGACAACGGGCAGGGCATGAGCCGGGACACGGTTGAGAATGTGTGGGTCGTAGTCGCTACCCCATACCGGACGACCACGCCCATAGTCCGAAAGGGGAAGAAGACCCGTAGGGTATCAGGCGAAAAGGGGCTGGGTCGGTTGTCAGTTGCTCGTCTGGGCGAGCGTCTGGAGATGCTCACACAGACAAAGGATGGGCCGTGCATCCGGATTGAAGTAGCGTGGAGCGATTTTTCCTCGGCGTCCGACCTTTCAGAATGCGTCGCGGAGGTTTCAGAGCTTCGCCGCGACAGTCCATTCGAGGTGTCCGGCACTCTGCTGCGCATCCGCTCGCTCCGGAGCGAGTGGACCACCGAAAGACTTGACGAACTTGAAGATCACCTCGCCAGGCTGCTGTCGCCCTTCCGCGGCGTGGACGATTTCGACATCCGGCTCCGGCGCAGCGAGTCTGAGCGTCGGCCGGCAAAAATCGCTGTCCCCGAGTTTCTGAATCGGCCAAAGTACCGCGTGAGTGCAGACTTGGACGACGACGGCAATCTGTGTGTCAATTACGAATTTGCTCCCGTGAGCGAAGGCGCCAGACGGAAAAAAACCGTGAGGTTCACGTGGCAAGAGGTCCGCGAGCAGATCAAAGACTCGGGAGCGAGAAGAATCTTGAGGCCCACATGTGGCCCATTCACCCTCGAAGTGCGCGCGTGGGACATCGGCAGCGATGATGTTCTCGAAATCGCCGAGCGGTTCGACATGCAGAGATCTGACATCCGCGCCTCGATCAGGGCACACAAGGGCATTTCCGTTTACCGCGACGGCATCCTCGTATTGCCCAAATCGGAGGCAAACCGCGACTGGCTGGGACTCGATATCCGTCGGGTCAGCGAACTTGGGACTCGTCTGAGCACTTCACAGATTATCGGCTACGTATCGGTGACCGCCGAGGGCAATCCAAGGATCCGAGACACGAGCGACCGTGAGCGACTGGTTGACTGCCCCGAGGTGATTTTGTTCGAGGAACTGATCCGCGTTGCCCTCGGGGTGATGCAACGAGAGCGAGAGTTCGACCGATTGGAGAAGAGAAGGGCGCAAAAAAAGATCGACGAACTCTTCGGGGGACTGTCAGTTGAGCCGCTGACCACTAAGGTCAATGCGGTCGTTCAAAATGATGGAAGTGCGAAAGACACCGTCCCCCTGATCGCCGATTTTGGTCGTGAGCTGGAAAAGACCAAGGTGGAGATCGAGCGACGATTCGTCTACTACAGCCAGCTCGCCACGGTCGGTACGCTAGCCCAGATGCTAGTCCACGAGGTTCGCAACAAGACGACGACCATCGGTGCGTTCCTCGATCAGTTAACCAGGACTTCGGAGTTCAAGACCCTCCCCCAGAAGGTCCAGGATTTCCACGCCCGCGCAGCGAACTCCGTCACTGCCCTGGATGGCCTCGCCAAGACCTTCGCCCCTCTTGCCAACCGCTCATACAAGCGCGGAAGGCGGTTTTCCGTAGCTGAGGAAAGGATCACAGGCACGCTCGCACTGCTTGAGAAGCCGATCAAAGACCTCGGCATTGAAATAAGATTCAAGGCAGGGGGATCCACTCCCCTTAATGTAGATCCTGGTGAGTTCGACACTGCCCTCTTCAACATTCTTGACAACGCCGTGTATTGGCTGTCCAAGGTTGACAAGGACGAACGGAAGCTGGAGATCTTGCTAAGAAAGGACAAGTCCGGAGAGCGGTTGAAGATTGGCATCCACGACACCGGGCCTGGCGTATCGGCTGACGACGCCGAGAAGATTTTCTGGCCTGGCGTGACTTTCAAGCCTAACGGCATCGGCATGGGTCTGACGATCGCTTCGGAGATCGTGTCTGCCCACGAGGGGCAGATGGCATTGGCTCAGCCGGGCTTGCTGGGCGGTGCTTCGTTCGAGTTCGACTTCCCGATCAAGTTGCGTTAAGACCATCGGAGTCCGCGATGCTCACAATTCTGATGATTGACGACGAAGAGGATCTTGTATCGACAGTACAAAATCATATCGAGGCGGAGCTGCAGGATGTGCGCTTCGAGAAGGAACATAACTGGAAAAACGCACTTGTGCGACTTGAGTCTGTTCGACCAGATCTGGTAATCCTTGACTGGTTCAGAGGCGTAGCGGGAACTGGAGATGTTGCAGGCAAGAAGGTGCTCGAGGAGATTTGGAAAAAGTGGTTCTGTCCAGTCGTCGTGTATAGCGCCGGCAGTGTCGATTTGGGCGAAGAAGCGCTTTCCGACCATCCTTTTGTAAAGACGGTTGAAAAAGGCAACAAGTCATTGCTCAAAGTCTCTGGGCATCTTCGAGACTTCAGCTCGCACGTGAATACGCTAAAGGAAGTGGCGAATGACATCGACAGGGTCAAACACGAAGTACTGCGGGATCTGGCCGCCGCAGTCTACACGTCCCTGGCCACCGAAGAAAAGCGCTTGGGCGTCCTGAAGCGGGCTACTCGCCGACGTATCGCAGCAATCATGGACGACCCTCAGCACTTGGGCGACGATAGTGCCCAGCCGTGGGAACAGTATATCTTTCCGGTTCTGACCAATCACCCGATCATGGGCGACGTCATTCGGTTGTCCAACCAGCCAGTGACCAACCCAACTGCCCATAGAGTTATCCTGACCCCCACTTGCGATATGGTCTCTCACGGGGGCAAGCCATGTAAAGCACCGCTCTTTCTCGCGGCGAAGTGCGACGATCCGAAGAAACTTCTTTCTCATGGGCTCGGTCTCCAGGTTGGGACCAAAGCCAAGAAGAGCGACGTCAAGTCAAGTCTAAAGAAAGCCCTCAACGACGCTCACACATCAGGCTTGGTCGTCCTTCCCGAATGTGCCGGCCGCATCCCCCTGATGATCGTCGATCTCCGTGATCTCGAACTCATTCCCGCAACTGACGTGGCGACCGGGACCGAAATGAACAAAAAATACCAACGGGTTGCGTCCATCGACAGCCCATTCCGGGAGAACATTGCCTGGGGTTACCTGCAAATTGGCTGCCGGCCAGGCGTTCCCCCGCGCGATTGTCAAGAACTCGCCGCGACACTGGCGGATTTATGGGATTATGGTGCGGAAGCAAAGAAATGATTGCAGTCGATTTATTCTGCGGTGCAGGTGGTCTGACCCGTGGCTTGCGCAACGCTGGCATTAGCGTGGTCCTCGGCATCGACAACGACGAGACCTGCCGCCTGACCTACGAGTACAACAACCGACCGACCGAGTTTCTCTGTTCTGACCTTCGCGCTGTCGATGCCAAAGATATTCAACGGCGATTGACAGGGCGGATCGGACCCCTACTTCTTGCCGGTTGCGCCCCCTGCCAGCCATTCAGTACGCATCAGCGCTCAGCACAAGCCGATGACGAACGTTACTTACTGCGAGAAGTGGCACGAATCACGGCAAATTTACAACCCGAGTGGGTATTCATAGAGAATGTTCCAGGTCTTGCGCGAGTCCGCGGCTTCAGCACCTACAGCCGATTCAAGTCCGCTCTGGTTGACCAGGGTTATAAATTCGTTGACGGAACCGTTGATGCAAAATGGTATGGTGTGCCGCAAAACCGCCGCAGGCTGGTCTTGGTCGCCTCGCGCGTTGGCGAGCCATCTCTACCCGGTCCCACCCACGGGAAGGGGAAAAGCCCCTACCGAACTGTCCGGGACGCGATCGAGCACCTGCCGAAACTGACAGCCGGGCAACGTCACCCTACTGTCCCGAACCATGGGGCGGCCGACCTCGCCGCGGTAAACCTTCGCCGTCTTCAGCTTACGCCACCTGATGGAGGCGGTCGAATGAACTGGCCAAAGTCAATCGCCTTGAACTGTCATAAGGGCCGGGAAGGCCATGAGGACGTATATGGGCGGATGCGGTGGGATGCACCGGCACCCACACTCACCTGCCGTTGCTTCAGTATTTCAAACGGCCGCTATGGTCATCCCGAACAGGATCGAGCGATTTCGCTTCGAGAGGCTGCAAGTTTGCAGTCTTTCCCAGAGGACTATCAGTTTTTCGGCTCCACGCAGCGCGACCTCGGCGCTCAGATCGGCAATGCTGTTCCAGTGGGCTTGGCAGAGGCCATTGGGCGGCACATCCTGTCCTTATCCGGACTGATGCCTCAGACTCCGGCGAAACGGCACAATCCGATGGAGGGAACGTGGCAGACGTCCACACGCGGGCGCAGCGGTCGCTGAACATGTCTTCGGTTCGTAGCCGAGGAAACGCCTCGACTGAGCTGCGCTTTCTGCGGTTGCTACGGTCGAATGGCATCACCGGTTGGCGACGCAACGCTCCGATATTCGGGCGACCTGACTTCATCTTTCGACAAGGCAAAGTGGCTGTTTTCCTGGACGGGTGTTTCTGGCACGGTTGCCCTCGTGGTTGCCGTAAGATTCCCGCGACGAATTCCGAGTTCTGGGAAACCAAGATCCGAGCCAACCGCCTCAGAGACAAGTTCGTTTCCACGCACCTGAAGGCGATAGGATGGACGGTTTTGCGCATCTGGGAGCATGCCATACGGCGTGACCCAAAGGGCGTAATCCGCAGACTTCAATTGGTTCTGCGGTGAAATCCGATGCCTTTCCAGCTTTCGCCCTGAGAAATAATGCTCCGTCGAACTTTCCCGCAATTCATTGCACCACGGCGCCCTGGCCAGTACAGTGTTGCGGATGGTCGCCCTCCCTGACCGAACTCTTCCCCCTGGCCGGCCGCACGCATGAACCGCGAACTCTCCCCGTCGATTGCCCTGCCTCCTCCCACCCGCGTCCGCTATGGCGTGCTGGCTTTCGTCTGCTCGCTGGCCATGATTACTTACCTGGACCGGGTCTGCTTCGCGCAGGCGGCTTCCAACCTGAAGGACGTGCTCGGTCTGAACAGCGTGGCCGACCTGCGCTGGGCCTTCACGGCTTTCGCGCTCTCCTACGCCATCTTCGAGATTCCGACGGGCTGGCTGGGCGACGTCTTCGGCCCCCGCAACACCCTGATCCGCATCGTCCTGTGGTGGTCCCTGTTCACCGGCTTGACCGGCATGATCGGCTTGACCTTTCTCGGTCCGATCGCGTTTCAGTTCTGGCTGCTGATCGTGATTCGCTTCCTCTTCGGCATCGGCGAGGCCGGCGCCTTTCCCAACATCACCCGCGCCCTGCACAACTGGCTGCCCTTCACGGAGCGCGGCATGGGCCAGGGAGCCGTCTGGATGTCCGGCCGGCTGATGGGCGGCTTGACCCCGCTCGTCTGGGGCCTGCTGGTGGTGCATGCCTCGATGTCCTGGCGCGTCGCCTTCTGGGTTTTTGGCGGCATCGGCATCGCCTGGTGTATCGCTTTCGCGATGTGGTTCCGCAACTCGCCAGCTGAGAAACCCGAGGTCAACGAAGCGGAACGACAGATGATCGCCGAGGGCCGGGGCGACCAGGGCCACGCACACGCCAATGTTCCGTGGGGGCACCTGCTGACCAGCACCAACCTCTGGGCGGTCTGCCTGATGTACTTCTGCGCCGCTTACGGCTGGTACTTCAACATCACCTACCTGCCGGAATTCCTCGAACAGGAATACTCGGTGAAAAAGGACGACCTCCTTGGCTCCATCTACAAGGGCGGCCCGCTCTGGCTCGGGGCCGTCGCCTGCCTGGGCGGCGGACTGCTCACCGACTGGTTCATCCGCCGCACCGGCAACCGCAAGTGGGGCCGGCGGCTCTTCGGCGTGGTCGGCCATTCGATCTGTGCCCTGTGCTACCTGGCTTGCCTGTTCACGCCCACCGCCTTCACCTTCTTCCTGGCCATCTCGATGGCCGCCTTCTGGAACGACCTGACGATGGGGTCCGCCTGGTCGGTCTGCCAGGACATCGGCAAGCGCTATGCCGCCATCGTGGCCGGGGCCATGAACACCATCGGCAACCTCGGCGGCGCGATGGCCGGCTTTATTACCGGCGCGATCCTCGATCACTATCTCACGGCACATGCCGCGGCCCAAGGCCTGGCAGTCAGTCAGCTTAGCCCCGCCGAAAAGTCCGTCGGCCTCTTGCCGGGGTATCACGTCAACTTCATTTCGTTCGCCATTATCTACGGAATCGCCGTGCTCTTCTGGCTGCGCGTCGATGCCACCGAGCCGGTCGTGCCCGAAGAACTGCTTCCGGAAAGCGGGCCTGCCCCGCAGCCCGAGCACGACGAACATGTGCAGCCGCCGCGCGACCAGATCAGGGGGTCCGAGCCGCGCCAGCCTCCGGAAGCCTGACCGGCGGCTGCCGGCCGTGCTGGCTTTTCCGCCGAAATCTCGTAGAATTGCCCTTGTGGAAAGCCGATTTCAACCGCAGTTCACGGACAATTTGCTCCACGAGGAGATTTCATGGCCAAGGTAGCAGGCAAGCCGCGCAAGAAGCTGCCGAAGGAACTGGCGGTCATCCGGGCCGACAACTGCACCGGCTGCGAGGCGTGCATCGAGGTCTGTCCGGTCGATTGCATCTACAAGGTGCCGGGCGAAGACCAGCCTTCCTTGCAGTCCTTCTGCGATATCGACCTGGAGCGCTGCATCGGTTGCTCCCTTTGCGAGCGCTGGTGCCCCTGGGACGCCATCGACATGGTGGTGACTCCGGAGATCGCCAAGCACGTCGCCGACAAGGGCGGCCCGCCGTCCTACGTCGAGAAGAACTGGGAACCGCTGGTGAGCGTGGCCCAGTCGCTCGCGGAATTGGCGGCCGAGCAGATCGCGGAGGCGGCGGCGAAGAAGAAAAAGTAGCCGCTGGCGTTGCGGCGGGATGCAAGCCCACGGACAGCAGGCCGTGGGCTTTTCCGTTCACCGGCTTACCGAGAAGCGGCTATACTCGGTTGATTCGCGACGCTTCGCAGAAGCGTTGAGTCGCTTCACGCTTCTGCGAAGCGTCGCGAAACAAATAGTATCACGTATCCATGACCGAGTGCTTCGCAGTTCGAGCGGCAAGGATTTCGACCAAGTATCACGGAGGACGAGCGATGCGGCAGTGGAATAGCTTGCTCGCGAGCAGCATCCTGGCAGTGCTGCTGTCCACCCCGACGGGTTGTCAGCCCGCCGGCCGTTATGGCAGCG
>JAGVLI010000958.1 GCA_020054355.1 Planctomycetales bacterium
CAGCAACGACGCGGGGATCGGCTTGCGCGGGACCGCGCCCGGCTGCTTGCGCAGGGCCGCGATCTCATCGACCGTGGCCTGCACGACGCCGAAGGCCGACACGGCACAGCCGTTCGACGGATGATCGAAAACTCCATTCACCGGCAGCGTCTCCTGCAACCGAGCCAGGCGCGTGGACTGAGGGAGCGCGGAATCACGCGGCGGGCTTGGCCGCCCGCGCCAGCTTGGCTTGCATCAGGTCGAGCAGATCGCCGACAGTCGCTATCTGCTGCAGTTCCGCGGTTTCCAGGTCGATGCGAAAGCGCGTCTGGATCGCCATCACCATGGTGATGACGTCCACGGAATCGAGACCGACTTCCTCGCGCAGCTTGACCGTATCCTCGAGGTTCTCGACCTTCTCACCCTTCTCGTCTTCCAGGATTTCCAGCAGGGCTTGCCGGAGCGAAGTGCGATCCATCAACGCCTCCCCTTTCTTGGCCAGGGCCAGTTCCGTAGCCCGGACGTTAGCGGGAAAGCCGATTTCAGGAAAGTCCATTTTGGCGGAGGCGAGCATAGATCGCCGCCGCGCGAAGCAACGATTGGGGCGTCAGCACGCTTCTGCGAAGCGTCGCGAAACAGCGGAGCGCCGCACCTGTCAGTAAACTGCTCTAAGCGCTGAGCCTCGCGGCTTTCTCCGGCTTGCCCCAGTCGCCCAGGTTGGGCCGCTGGCCGGTCGCGGCCCAGTGTTCGGCGGTTGCCGTGGCTCGCGCGAACTGTTCTTCCACGCGCTGCCGATAGTGCTCGATGCCGGCGCGGTCGAGATTGGGCGGCACCTGGAAGGCCGGGGCTACCACGACCGTTACCAGACTGAACGGGCGGGGAATGGCCATGCGGTCCCAGCTGGGGGCGCGCCAGCCGGCATTGCAGCCGACGCCGAAGATCGCGATCGGCAAGCCGGTGGCGGAGGCCAGGAAGACGACGCCCGGCTGCACGCGCCGCCGGGGGCCGCGCGGGCCGTCGGGCGTGATGCCCAGGTGGGTGCGCCGGCTCCAGCGCATCATTTCCAGCAAGGCGGGACCGCCGCCGCGCGTCGTGGACCCACGGACGACGCCGGCTCCCAGGTGTCGACAGACATGCGCGATGAACTCGCCGTCCGCATGCTGGCTGATGAGAAAATGAATCCGCGCCCGAAACAAGGCGGGAAACAGCAGCGCTTCGTGCCAGAAGGCGTAGAGGTAGCGTTCGTGCCGGGCATTGGCGGGATGTTCGCGCCCATCGACGACCAGCAGCCGATAGCGCAGCGTGCCGATCCAGCCGCGCACCAGCCAGGCGGCCACGAAAGCCAGGAAGCGAATCAGCCAGGGATGGCGGATTTTCATGAAAGGCATCCTTGCCCGCGAAAACGTGGGAGAAGTCGGCAGGGTAGCATATTCGCGGCGCTGCGGGCAAGACCACGGTCATGGTCCCCGCGCGCTGACCCGTTCCACGAAATGCCGGATCGCTCCCAGGTAGGCGTCGGCTTCCTTTTCCAGGATGACGACGTGGCTGGAATTGCCGAAGATCAAGAACTCGTTGTCGCGAAGGTGGTCGGCCAGGAGGCGATGCACGTCCACGGTCAGCTCGTCGTACCAGCCGCAGAGGATCAGCGACGGCACCGCGATTTCGCCGAGGCGTTCGGTCACGTCCCATTCCAGGAGCGGGCCGGTGCAGACGAACTCCTGCGGCCCCCACATGACGCCGTAGGCCGGCCCCATCTCCTTCATCAACGGCAGCAGGATTTCCCGCAACTCCTTCAGCGACTGTTCCGGCTCGAACGGCGTCGAGCGGCGCAGGTGGCGGGCGTAGAGGCGGTGAAACGCTTCCTGATATTCCGGGTGCGACCAGTCGCCGGTGGCCTCGTGGCGTAGGAGCGGCAGCAGAATCTCGGCCGGCAGTTCGGCGCGTAGCTGGGTCATGCCGCGCAGGATGGCCAGCGTGCTGGAACCCGTGTTCGACAGGAGCAGGCTTTTGACCCCTTGTGGATGATCGAGCGCGTACTGCAATGCCAGCATGCCGCCCCACGACTGGCCGAGCAGGTGAACCCGACCGAGTCCCAGCCCCTGGCGGACGGCTTCCAGTTCCTCGACGAAGCGCGGCACCGTCCAGAGCGAGTCATCGCTGGGCCGGTCGGATTGCCCGCTGCCCAGCTGGTCGTAGAGCAGGACTTGCAGCGAACCGTGGGCCAGCTCGCCCAGGCGCAGCAGGTAGCGATGGTCCGCTCCCGGCCCGCCGTGCAAGCCGACCAGCGTTTCCGGGCCGTTGCCGAAGAGCCGATAGTAGATTTCATGTCCCGCGGCATCGATGCGCAGCCGGCCTTCTTTCATGAGGTTCGTACTCGCCCAAAGAGTGTCCAGGATGACCGTGCGCAGTATAACACGGGACGATGAACAGAACCGCACCAGGAGGCAATCCGTCATGGAGGCGACCTTCGACTTGCAAGGGCACCGGGGGGCGCGCGGCCTGAAGCCGGAAAACACCTTGCCCTCGTTCGAGGCCGCCCTGGATGCCGGCGTTGACAGCATCGAAACCGACGTGCATCTGACCCGCGACGGCGTGCCCGTCCTGACCCACGACCCGCTGATCACCGAACGCTTGTGCCGATTGCGTCTGGGCAGCGAAGCGCTACCGCCGGAGTCGCGGCCGCGCATCATCGACCTGGACTTACCGCACCTGCACGAGTATCGGGCCGACCGGAATCCGAACCCGCAGCGGTTTCCGACCCAGGATGCCTCGGTGACGCCGCTGGCCGCCCTGTATGGCGCGGAACACGGCTTCGATCCGTATGCCGTGCCGCCGCTCGGTCACCTCTTCGGCTTCGTCGACGCCTATGCCGGCGCGCCGGGGGCGCGGGCCGGCAAGACGCTGGCACAACGGCAGGCCGCGCAATGCCTGATCTTCGACGTCGAGCTGAAGCGCGTGCCGTTTCGTCCGGAATGGACTGGCGAACCGGGCCTCCTGGAACAACGGGTGCTGGAAACCATTCACGGCGCGGGCATGGTCGAACGCTGCCGGGTGCGCAGCTTCGATCATCGCTCGGTGAAGCTGCTGCGGGCGCTGGAGCCGCGCCTTACGGGGGCGGTGCTCATCGCGGACACCGCGCCCATCGATCCGGTGCGGCTCGTTCGCGATGCCGACGCCCGGATTTACTGCCCGGAATTCCAGTTCCTGGATGAGGTGCAAGTGCAGCAGTGTCACGCGGAAGGGATCCAGGTACTGCCCTGGACCGTCAACGAACCGGACGACTGGCGGCGCTTGCTCGACTGGGGCGTGGACGGCATCACCACGGATTACCCGGATCGGCTGGCGGAAGTGGTGCGCTCGCTACGAGGCCGAGATTCTGGAGTGGGCGGCTGAGTTCGGCCAGCGTCGGTCCGGTGAATCGAATTGCTCCGCTTCAGCGGACCGTGTTCAGCGCGATTTCGTGAAAAAAGCCTGAATTAGCTGACAGCTAACAGCTAATAGCTGTCAGCTAATTCACGACGTCGATTCGTCGGACAGGCCAAGCTCAACCGACGATCCGGGCCGCATTCGCGTAAACGTTCATGGCATCCGGCCGCAGGAAGCCGACCAGGGTGATGCCAAAGCGTTCGGCCAGTTCGACCGCCAGCGACGACGGCGCGCCGACGGCCGCGATGATGGGCAGTTCCGCGACCACCGCCTTTTGCACCAGCTCGTAGCTGACCCGGCCGGAGACGAGCAGCACACGATCGGCGAGGGGCAGCTGGCCGGCTGCCAGCGCCCAGCCGATGAGCTTGTCGAGCGCGTTGTGCCGGCCCACATCCTC
>JAGVLI010000801.1 GCA_020054355.1 Planctomycetales bacterium
AGAACTCCGGTCGCTTACGCTCCCGGCTCGCCCAAAACATCTCAGAACAAATCCAGAAGTGGCTTGCCTTCGCTAGCCGGTTTGGTGAAACCGTCGGCACCGAGCCGGGTTTCTGGGTTTCGCGGTTTGTAGCCGGAGTCCGAGACCCCCGGCTTCAGCGCCGGGCTTCGCGATTTGTCGTTTGTAGCCGGGGTCTGAGACCCCGGCTAAAGCGCCGGCGATCTCGGTTTACTCCGCCAGCAGGCGGCGCACCGTTTGACAGAAGTCCTGCACATGGTCCGCCAGGTAAGCCCCCTTGCGGACCATCAGGGCGACTGGCAAGGGCGCGGTCTCTTCCGGATCGAACGGCCGGGCATGCACGCCGGGCGGCGGCTTGTCTTCCTTGCCGCCCATGTACAACACGGCCACGCCGATGCCCAGCGTCACGTACTTCAGGATGATGTCGGTGCTGCCGGTTTCCATGACGACGTGCATGCGGTCGAGCAGGTTGTGCCGCCGCAGCAGGCTTTCCATCGCCCGCTGGTTGTAGCTGGCTGCCTTGATAATCGGATACTGCACCAGGTCTTCGGCCGTCACGCGCCGCTTACGGCTCAGCGGATGGTGCTGCGCGGTCAGCAGCGTGAATTGCAGCTCGAACAGATCGACGTATTCCAGCGTCGGTTGTCGGGATTCATCGCGCAGGTAAGGGGCGATGCCCAGGTCCGCATGCCGCTGATCGATCAGCCCGACGACATGGTCCGTCCAGGCATCGGTTCGCAAATGCAAGCGTACCGAAGGATGCCGGGCGGCGTAGTCTTCGATCACGGCGGGCAGATGGTGCGAGATGAGATAGGGCGTGGACACGATGGTGAGCGTCTGTTGCAACTCGGTGCGCTGCGTCTCGAAGAGCCGGACCAGGGAATCGAGTCCGCTGACATGCGGCTGGATCAGCTTGAGCAGGAGTTGCCCTTCGGGCGTCAGCTCGATGCCCCGCCCGCCCTGTTTCACCAGGGTTACTTTCAATTCGCGCTCCAGGGCACGGACTTGCTGCCAGACGGTCGGCTTTGAAAGGCCAAGCACCTTGGCGGCTGCCGAGAAGCTGCCCTGGGCCGCGACCGTGCAGAAGCTCCGCAATTGCGGCAGCTGGATGCCCTTGTAATAGAGGGTCTTCCGCATCGGCTTCCCAGGTGTAGGGTGGGTCGAGCGTACTCGCGAAGACCCACCACAGCGCCGCATGTCTCAATATCTTTCGGTGGGTCTTCGCGAGTACGCTCGACCCACCCTACTGGACTGGCCTGTCAATCTTGAATGAGTCGAAGAAGCGCGCAGCATCGCCCTTGCCGGGACGCAGCCGACGGCCGATGGCCACCAGCACATAGCTGCGGTCGTGCGGCTGGCCGCGCACCAGGTAGGTTCGAGCGATCATCATGCCTTCGGCCTTCAGTTCCACTTGCAGTTCCTTGCCCGGATGGCCGTTCAGCGTCAAATCGGTTTCCTGCGCCACCCGGCCAGGGGCCTTGTCGAGCAGATAGTCCCGCTCGGGAGCGTACAGTTCCGCAAAGGTTAGGTTCTGGGTCACATCGGCGGCGCGATCGGTACGGAGCAGCAGGAACAGGGCATCTTCCTCGGCGCGGATCACCTCGAAGCGCAGCGATGAGATTACCCCTGGTCCACGGCCCGTCACCGCTTCGCTGGTCGGCTCGCCCGGAAACAGGAGCTGGCCGCCGCCGTTCGGCAGGACAAATGGCTGCCAGGCATTTTCCGGAATGTCTTGCCCTGCACGATTGGCCAGAACGAACACGAACCCCAAGCCAAGTCCGACGAAAACCAAGGCCGCGAGCAGATAAAGACGGGTGAACGACTTTGATCGAATGGCCGAGGTTGATTTGGCCGGCCCTGGCGCGGACTTGGCAAGGCGGGTCTGTGACGGTGCGGCCTGCAACGCGGTCCGCGTCTTCGCAGGCTGAACTTGCGGCCTGGCCGCAAGGCGTAGTCCCTTTCGGCAGCGCGGACACCGGATGGCGACCCCAGGCGGCGGCGGCTTCTTGCTGGTCAGGACCGCCTTGCATGCCGGGCAAACCAGGCGGAAGGCCGGCGCTTTTGGGTCTGCCAGCTGGGTCTTGTTGCCGGCGGCCGGTGCCAGTTGCGTTCCCTTCGGCTGTTGGGGAACGGCCCGGGGTGCGAGCTTGGTCTGCTTGCTTCCCGGCGCTGGCGGCTTCACCAGCTGGGTAGCTTGCTTCGGCTGGCTCGGCGGGCGCACCACGAAGGTCTTGGTACAACCGGGGCAACGAATCGTCTTGCCGAGCGGCAGCGGTCCGCGAGTCTTCAACTTGGCTCGACAGTGCGGACAGGGAATCTGGTGAATGACCGCTTGCGGTTTAGCAGCCGCTTGCGGCTTCGCAGCGCCCTTTCCCAGCACAAACGCCTTCGTACACTTCGGACACTTGATGGTCTTGCCCACGGGCGGCGGTCCCGCCCACTTCAGTACGACGGCGCAATTCGGACAGGTGATGCGGCTCTGCGGAGCGCCATTGCCATCCTTGCCATTGGCCAACTGAGTTTTCTTGGCCCGGTCGTTGGTGTTGGCCGCAGGCTGCTGGGTTTCTGGCGGTTTCTTGCCGGGTGTTCCCGCAACCAGTCTGGTCTCCTTGGACTTTTTCTCCGGAGCGCCACCGGCGAGCTTAGTCTCCTTGGGCTTCTGGCCGGGAGGCCGATTCAGCTGGGTTCCCTTGGGTTGCTGCGCCGGCGGTTGGTTCAGCTGGATTTCTTTCGACTTCTGTCCGGGTGGCCGATTCAGCCGGGTTTCCTTGGAGCGATTGGCGGCGGAAGTGGTTGGCGGTCGGCTATCCTTCGGTCGCGGCGGCGGTTGCGACAGGATGCTGGTGGGTTTCGGTTGCGCACTGTCCTTGCCGGTGGGCGCGAATACCTTGGAACACTTCGGGCAGCGAATCAATTTGCCCGCCGGCAGCGGCGCGGCGGTCCTCAGGACGGCCGTGCAGGCAGGACAGGTGTACTTGATGACCGGCATCGACGCAGTCTCTCCGCCTGGCAGCAGCAACGTCGCATGGAGGAAGGATGGCTTGCTTGTAGCGTATCCGCGCCCCACGTTGACCGCCAGCCGGAAAACGGCCAGGCCCGGCCTTTGCCCGGCCGGGCCTGGTAAGTTGTGCCATCCTGGAACGGGCGGCGGCGCTTATTCCACCGTCACGCTCTTGGCGAGGTTGCGCGGCTTGTCCACGTCGCAACCGCGCAGCACGGCGATGTGATACGCCAGCAGTTGCAGCGGAATAGCCGTGATAATGGGCTGCAAGTATTCCGGCACGTCCGGAATGTAGATGACGTCGTCGGCCCGGCTGGCGGCTTCCTCGTCGCCCTCGGTCGCGATGGCAATGACCGGCCCGCCACGCGCCTTGATCTCTTCCAGGTTGCTCATCACCTTCTCGAAGACGCTGCCGCGCGGCATCAAAAACATCGACGGCGTATCCGGATCGACCAGCGCGATCGGCCCGTGCTTCATCTCGGCGGCCGCGTAGCCTTCGGCGTGAATGTAGCTGATCTCCTTCAGCTTCAAGGCGCCTTCCAGCGCCACCGGGTAGAGGAACTGCCGGCCCAGGTAGAGGAAGTTATTCACCCGGTAGTAGCGCCGGGCAATCTCCTTGACGCTGTCGTGGCAACCCAGCGTGGCCCGGACCAGGTCGGGCAACGAGCGCAGTTCCTGGATCATCCGGCTGCCTTGAATGCTCGACAGGTGGCGCATCCGGCCCAGGTAGAGGGCCAACATGGTCAGCACGGCCACCTGCGAGGTGAATGCCTTGGTGCTGGCCACGCCGATTTCCGGCCCGGCATGCAGGTAGACCCCGCCGTCGGCCTCGCGGGCAATGGTGCTGCCGACCACGTTGCAGATCGACAGCGTGGGATGCCCCTTGCGCTTCGATTCCCGGAGCGCCGCCAGGGTGTCGGCGGTTTCCCCGGATTGGGTGATCGCGATGACAATGGTGTTGCGGTCGATGGGCGGGTTGCGATAGCGAAACTCGCTGGCGTATTCCACTTCGACGGGGATGCGCGCCAGCTCCTCGAACAGGTATTCGCCGACCAGTGCCGCATGATAGCTGGTGCCGCACGCGGTCAGAATGATGCGTTCCGCGCGCCGCAACTGCTGGGTATCGAGGTTCAGACCGCCGAAATGGGCACTGCCGTCGGCTTCCACGAGTCTGCCGCGCATGGCATTTTCCAGCGATTCGGGCTGCTCGTAAATCTCCTTGAGCATGTAGTGCTCGAACAGCGCCTTGTCGGCTTCGCCGGGGTCCCAGTCGATTTGCTGGACCGGCGCCTCGACGCGAATCCGCTGCTGATCCTCAATGTGATAATTGTCGGCCGTCAGGGCGCAGACCTGATGGTCCTGCAAGTAGACGACCTTTTCGGTCTGGCCGACCAGGGCCGCCGGGTCGCTGGCCAGGAAATGCTCGCCTTCGCCGATGCCCATGACCAACGGACTGCCCAGCCGGGCGCCGACGACCAGGTCCGGGCAGCGCGGGCTAATTACGGCGAGGCCATAGGTGCCCTTCAGCAGCGGCAGGGTGCGCGAGACGGCTTCCAGCAGGTCTTCATCCAGATTGCGAGCAATCAGCTGCGCGATGACCTCGGTATCCGTATCGCTCTGGAACGTGATGCCTTCCGTTTGCAACTGGCGTTTCAAGGCGGCGTAGTTCTCGATAACGCCGTTATGGACGACGGCGACCTGGCCGTCGCTGGAGACGTGAGGATGCGCGTTGCCGTCGGTCGCGGGTCCGTGCGTGGCCCAGCGAGTATGGCTGATGCCGACGCAGCCCGGCGCGGGGCGTTCCTGCAAGTAATTGACCAGGTCGGCGACTCGGCCGGCGCGCTTGCGGAGGTGCAATTGCGGCCCGGTCAGCGTCGCAATGCCGGCGCTGTCGTAGCCGCGATATTCGAGTCGGCGCAAGCCTTCAACGGCAATGGGTTCCGCTTCCCGGTAGCCGACGTAGCCAATGATTCCGCACATAACGGGTGCTGCCTCCTGCGTTCTGTATGAATTGGCCCTTCCTTGGGACGGCAAGTATAGCCCGCTTGCCGATTTTGAAACAATGCCACTTACCACGCCGCTTGCGGCTTTGCAGGCCAAGCCGGCTTGACAGGTGTTCCCCGGACCATATTGCTGTCCTGTGTACCTGAAATCGCCTGGAGCGCGCGGATGGACCTGATCATCGGGGATATGTATGCGGCCGACTTGCAAGCGGGCTTCCTGGAAACGCTGAACAGCCTGGCCGACCTCGGCGTGACGCCGCAAGAAGCGCTGACCATTTTTCAAAACCGGCTGCGGGCCGGGCATCGCACATACGTGGCCCGGATCGAGCAGCGGGTGGTGGGCACCGCCACCTTGCTGGTGGAGAAGAAGTTTATTCAGCGCGGCGGGCTGGTCGCCCACATTGAAGACCTGGCCGTCCACAAGGACCATCAGCGCAAGGGCATCGGCACCGCGCTGGTAAAGCATCTCCTGGAAGAAGCAAAGCAGGTCGGCTGCTGCCGGATGGTCCTCGACTGCTGCGAAGAACTCGTGCCCTTTTTCGCCCGACTGGGCTGCAGGCCGCACGACATCGGCTTACGAATCGACCTCTAACCCCTACCTGAATTGTAGCGCGACATGTCAACACCGCTCGATGCGGCTCGGCGAACGCAGTTTCAGAACGGCCTCGATTTCGCGGCCCGGCAATGCCGGCACTTGCGCCAGGCGTATCCCGGCTACTACCCGATGTACACCGTCGGCGGCCGGTGGCGGCGCGAGCCGGAACTCTGGACCCACTGGTGCGAGGGCTTCTATCCCGGCATCTTCTGGCTGTTGTACAAGCACACCGGAGAAGCCGACTGGCGCGCCGCCGCCGAGGAGTACAGCCGCAAGCTGGAGCCGCGCCAGCACGACCGCCACGTTCACGATCTGGGTTTCCTGTTCTTCTCCACCTATCTGCGCTGGTATCGCCTGACCGACGACCCGGCGCTGCGCGACGTGCTAGTCACCGCCGGCCGGACGCTGGCCCTGCGCCGGCAACCGGGCGGCTACCTGGCGTCGTTCATCGGCCCGGAATCGCTGTTCATCGACATCATGATGAACGTCGGCATCATCTTCTGGGCAGCAAATGCCACGGGAGACGAGGCGCTGCGAACCATCGCCGTCGAACATTGCCGGACCACGGAGCAATACCTGGTCAGGCCGCACGGTGGCACCGCGCACGAGGGCATCTTCGACGTGGCAAGCGGCCGCTTCGAGCGGGAAAGCACGCATCAGGGCTGGGCGCCTGCAAGTACCTGGTCGCGCGGCCTGGCCTGGGCGATCTACGGTTTCACCGCAGCGCATCGGCTCAGTAGGGAAGCGGAATTCCTCGAAACCGCGCGCCGTTGCGCCGAATACTATCTGCGCCGCACGCCGCCCGGTCTGGTGCCCTACTGGGACTACGATGCGCCCGTGGACGCCCCGCCGCTGTGGGACAGTTCGGCGGCCGCGATCACCGCCAGCGGCTTGCTCGACTTGGCGGAAGCGCCGCTCGATGTGGCGGAACAGGAGCGCTATCGGCAGGCAGCGTTAACCATTCTGCAATCGCTTTGTTCGGATCGCTTCCTGGCCAGCAGCGTACCCGGGTGGGAAGGGATTCTGCTGCACGGGGTCTATCACAAGAATAAGAACCTGGGCGTGGACGAGTCGGTGGCTTGGGGCGACCACTTCTTCGTCGAGGCGCTGGTGAAGGCGATCCAAAACGTTTAGCCGCAAGCCGGAGGCGAGCGCTGCGGCGCAGCGCTC
>JAGVLI010000357.1 GCA_020054355.1 Planctomycetales bacterium
AAGCGTTGAGTCACTCAACGCTTCTGCGAAGCGTCGCGAACCGGAGCTATTCCACATAAGGGATCACGAACGACCAGTGTTGCGGGCGTTTGCCGTCCTTGGCTGGATTGTTCTCGACGTAGCGGATCTCCCGATGCACGTCTTCGGTTGTGAAAAGAAACACTTTGCGGAAATCCTGGGCCCGGACCGAAGGCAGACGGCCGTGCTCCGCGCGCTGGTCCGCGAAAGGGTGCAGGCCATCTTCCAGCAGTTTTTGGGTCGCCGACTGTCGCAGCAAGCGGACGACCTGCTCGATCGGGTAGCTGTGTCTGCCGATTACCAGATGCACATGTTCCGGCAAGATCGCACAAGCGTAAACCAGATAGTTGCTTTTGCGGATGGCCCGGTCGAAGCCGTCAATGACGCTCAGAGCCTGATGCCCGTCGAAGAGCACTTCGGCGTGGCGCATCACCCGCTTGGCCGCTCGACGCAAGGTTCGATCGTGCGGGCGATTCGCGACGGAGCGGCGGGTGGTCACGGTGGTCGCGGGACCAAACTTCCGCAACGGTTGATAGCGAACCTCCGTGGAACCTGAGCCGCGCGGGTCGTTGGGGAGCCAGAACCCGTGCGTGCAGAAGATTACATGGTAGGCGATGACCTGCATGTGCATCTCCTCCAGCGGTTCGCGACGCTTCGGAGAAGCGTTGAGCGACTGAATTCGTGGAGCGATTCAACGCTTCCGCGAAGCGTCGCGAACCAATGCGGCTGCTGATACTGTAGAGCGATTCAACGCTTCTGCGAAGCGTCGCTAATCGATGATCTTGTTGAATCTTCACATCAGCTTCATTCAGCGTTTCTTGTGGTCCCCTACATTGGGTGCATTGGGGTTGGTGTACGGCCCGAAATAGCGCAGAGTCACCAGCGGCTCGCTGCCGGTGTTCTTGTAGCTGACGCCTTCGCGGGCCGACTCGTGGCTGACGAAGTACTCGTCCTCGGTCAACTCGCCGTAGCGGATCATGGCCGGGGTTTGCAGGGCGTGCTTGCCGATGGTGCCCATGCCCTGGACGGCGATCAGGCCGTAAGCGCCGTTGTCCTTGATGGTCACGCTGGCGCCGGGGTTGATGGTCAGCTCCTTGGCGCTGAACAGTTCCTCGCCGCCGACCTTGCCGTAGACGATCCAGCGGTCGACGTAATTGTCGCTGGCGGAAGCGGTGATCGGCTCCAGGTAGTGATGGTCCTTGAAGTTCGGATCGACGTTGCCTTCCCAGTCGAGCTGGTTGACCAGGTAATCCAGGTCGTTGTGGCGGTCCGGGGGCACGTCCTTCACCAGCAGGCTCCAGGGCACCGCCCGGCCCTCGACCATCGATTGATACATGCCGAAGACGTCGGAACCCCATTGCGGCTCGTAAGTGACCAGCGAACCGGGCGCGTGCAGGACGCAGGGCGGCACCAGCCAGCCGGTGCCGGGCTGCAGGCGATACGCCTTGCTGTAGTTGAGGATGCCGTTGTCGCCTTCGTTCCAGCGTTCCAGGCAGCGGCGAATGTCCTGCTTGGTGGTGCCCGGTTCCAGCCCGAAGAACGTGTAGGGGAAGTTGTTGCCGATGGCGTTCAGCTGAGGTGGAAAATAATAGGACTCCGGTTTACCCTGTTGCTTAACCAAGGCGGCCTGAGCGTTGCTCTGATGCATGTGATGGGGGATCGGCCCCATGTTGTCGAAGAATTTGCTGTAGACGGGCCAGCGCTTGTACTTGTTCCAGAGCGGCGCGCCGATCAACCGCGAGCCTTCCACCTCGATGGCATCCTTGAGCGTGAAGGTGCGGCGATTCTGGAGCACGACGTAACTCAAGCCCTCGTCGGGAGGTGCGCCTTCATTGGCCGCAGCCGTGGTCGACGAGAACCAGCGTTCGTCGATGCCGCCGCGATGAGCGCCCAGGGCGTAAATGTCTTGCGGGGCGAGTTTCAGGCGGCGGCCGGGCGTCAGGAACGAGCGCGGCACCCAGGTCGGCGCGACACGCAGGATGCCTTCCCCCACTTCGAGGGCTTGCTTCACCTGGCTGGCTGAGGCAGCCGGGGCCTTCTTGGGGGCGGCGTCAGCCTTCTTTGAAGGGGCAGCGGTCTTTTTCTTGGCCATGAGAACGAACACTCCCGTGGGTTGCCGACGTAGGGGGCACAGCCGATCAGGACCAAACGCGCCGCCCAGCTGACTGCCGGCGCATCTGGTCTGACAAGTTTCGTGGAAGCTGTGGCGTGCCTTATAGCCGGGCGGTTTCAGGCAAGCAAGGAGAAATTTACGGGCCGCGGCCCTTCACGCAAAGATGGCGAAAGAAACAAATCAGGAAAGCGAACCAACTGGTAGGGGGAGCTGTCTGATGGATGATTCCCCCGAGGAAAGGATGGAAGGGGCATGGCAACTCAATTGCAAATGGAACGGCTCGACGCCGCTCACCCGCTGGGCGGGCAGAAGCCGCGCACGAACCGCCAACTGATCGTCGGCCACGAGGACGACGGCTTCATCGCGCGGGTCTGCCAGCAGTTCGTCCAGCTGGGCTGGGACGTTTACCCCGCCGCCTCGCCCGCCGAGGTCCGCAAGCTGGCCGGCGAACTGTCCTCCAGCGTGGTCATCCTGCCGACCCAGTTTCAGGAAGAGAGCGGCTACCTGACCTGCGCCAAGCTGGTCCGCGAGCATCCGGGCCATCGCGTCATCCTGGTCGGCGATTACTGCACGCCGGACTTGCAGCGCTATACCAGCTTTGTCGGTGCCTCGGCCCTGCTGGGCCTGGACAACAGCATGCGCTCGCTGGTGGATGAAGTCCATCAGGCGGTGCATCTGCCGGTGTTGAATTGACGGAAATCAACGCCGCTTGCGGCTTCGCACGCCGAACGTGCGAAGCCGCAAGCGGCAAGTATCGTTATCCCACCTCGAACATACATTCCACTTCCACCGGGATGTTCATCGGCAACGAGCCCATGCCCACGGCGCTGCGCGTGCCCACGCCGGCATCCTCGCCGAACACGTCCGCCATCAACTCCGAGAAGCCGTTGATGACCTGGGGCTGCTCCTTGAAGTCGGGCGTGCCATTGACCATGCCCAGGGTCTTCACCAGCCGTTTGACCTTGTCCAGCGAGCCGATGGTCGCCTTGATGGTGCTGAGGACGTTCAGGCCGACGGCGCGGGCCGCCGCCTTGCCCTGCTCGACGGTCAGGTCGGCGCCGACCTTGCCGGCGATCTTCACGCCTTCGATGGCCGCCGGGCCATGGCCGGAGACGTAAAGCAGGTTGCCGACCAGCACGGCCGTCTTGTACTTCGCGACCGGCTTGGGGGCCGGCGGCAGGGTGAGGTGCAGTTCCTGGATGCGGGCTTCCGGTTTCGAGGCCATCGACGGCTCCTTTTGGCAGGGGACGGGCGAAGGGGTTTCCTGCCCATAGTTATCCCGTTTGGCGCGCGCCGGTCAAGGAGCCAGCCGAAAAAAAAACACCCACGGGCATCAACCCGCGGGTGTTGGAGAGTCCAATCGCAGGCAACGGCTTCAGCGCCGATAGCGGTTATTGCGGAAGCGGTCGTTGAAGCGATTGCGGTCCCGCATCTGGTACTGCTGCGCGCGTTGCCGCGCGATGGCCTGCTGAATCTGCTGCTTGGCCTGGTCGTTGGCCTTGGCGAGCGCCGCCTGGTACTTTTCGATCGCGGCTTCCAGCTCTTCTTCGTCTTCCTTGAATTCGGCCGCCAGCTTGGGTGCGTAGTCTGCGGCCCAGGCGTCGTGCTCCGACTTGCTGACCAGCTTGTCGTTATCCGTGTCGGCCTTGCGATAATCGACGGCGCGCGGGCCGATGCCCAGCGCCTTGGTGATCTCACTGAGGTCCAGACTGTCATCGTTGTTCAGATCGTGCTGCTGGAACCAGGCTTCCAGGTTGGCCAGGATCTGCTTGGTGTAGTCCTTGTCGTTCTTCTTATCGTCCTTCTTGGCGGCGGTTTTCTTGGCTTCCTTGTTTTCCGACTTCGCGGCAGTCTGTGCGTCGGCCGAGGCCGCCAGGAGCGCTGCGGAGATCAGGACCACCAGACCAAACAGCCAGCGTTGCGGGGACACGGCCAAACTCCTTTGCAGGGGGGAAATCCAGGAGTCAAGTGGGCCAATACGTTTGAGACGTTACAAGAAAAGGTAAGGTTTCCGAAAATTTAGGCAAGCTGACAATTAATTGCGGAAGAATAACCGCGCTGCCTGACGCGAAAACGCGCCGCCGACGGCAACTTGCGCGGATTTTCTCACAAAGCTCTATTTTGAAATGAGTTGAGATGCGGCGGCCCCGTTGGCGGGCTGGCCGGCCTCCTGTTTCAGGGCGGCGATGAGCAACGGCACCGTCTCGAACAGGTCGCCGGCCACCGGAAATACCTTGGGACGAGGTTGGCGACGGTTGAGCGTCATAATCGGCGCTTCGGGATCGCGGTTGAAGGCCAGGATCGCGGCCCGCGAACCGATGTAGTTCAGGTGCTGCGGCGCGCCGCTGACGCCGATGGCCAGCAAGATGCGCGGATTGACGCTGACGCCCGACTGCCCGATTTGCCGATCGGCCGGCAGCAAGTGCAGTTCTTCCGTCACCTTCCGCGA
Source organism: Planctomycetales bacterium (assembly GCA_020054355.1). Lineage (GTDB taxonomy): Bacteria > Planctomycetota > Planctomycetia > Gemmatales > Gemmataceae > JAGVLI01. Next base: position 4,581 of record JAGVLI010000357.1, read on the forward strand.
GCCGCCGATCATCAGGCCCGCCACCCCCAGCTGGCGCAGGGCCTGCTCCAGCGGTTCGATCACGGCTTCGTAGGCGTCGCGGTTGCCGACCCCGAAGCCCACGTCGATGATGAACTCGGCGTCCGCCAGCCGGCCGACGTGTACCTCCGCCCGCGCTTCGTCCAGCATGCGTGCGATTTCATCGTGCGCTGCCCGCTGCTCCAGGACGGGCTGCCAGCGTTCCACTTTGCCGGCGGGGATGGCATCGCCCGACGATTCGGCGATTTCCGCGTCGGCGGCCAGGGTCAGCCAGCAGGTGCGGTCGGCAGCCGCTGCGAGCCGCTGCACGGCCCGCAGCTTGCCCCGGACCCGGAGGGTTTCCGCCACGATGACGTCACCGTCTCGGCCCAGGCAGATCGGAAGAGCGTCG
>JAGVLI010000092.1 GCA_020054355.1 Planctomycetales bacterium
CACCCGCCTGCTCCATCCGGCTGTAGCTGAAATGATACTGCAGCTGCGACAGGCCGTGATCGTCGCGCACCCGGCCGTGGAACTTCTCCTGGCCGCGTTCGTCGCGGGCCGGGCCGCTGAACGGCACCATCGCCATCGGCGTAATCATGTAGCCCTGGCTGGTCTTGCGGACCACGTCCAGGAAGACTTCCACCTCCGGCGCGGTATCCAGCTTCGGCTCGATGATGACGTGCCGGCGGCTGGAAACGTTATCGGTGTCGAGGAACTCGAAGTCGAAATCGAGCCGTTCGCCGACGTTGGGGAACGTCACCTCGAAGCGCTTGGCGTCCGTCCCGACCAGCTTGATCGGCAGCTTGACCAGCTGATCGCCCGCCTTGGTCTTGTCGCGGCGCGGCAGGATGGTGACGGACTTCAGCAGCGGCTGGTCCTGTTCCGACTTTTCGCGTTCCTTATCGACCACGCCGCTCAGGGTCAGGTCGGTGCCGGCCGGCACGCCGATGACGGTGTTCTCATCGCCCAGGTAGACCCGTTCCTGCGGCAGGACTTGCTTCTTGCCCTTCAGATCGCTCAGCGCGCCGTCGAGCGGCGGCCGATGGTACAGGTAAGCGGGCTGGGCTTCGACGCGGTACAACTCCGCCAGCGCCGGCGGCGGCACCAGGATGATGCGGTTGGGCAGCGTCCGGAAATCCTTGGCCACGGCCTTGAAACGCACGGTCTCCTTCAGCCCCGTGAAACTGCCGGAGAACTCGTTGCCCGAATCCGGCGTCAGCGGAATGTCGCCGCTGGTCTTCTGGCCGTCGTAGGTGACGCCGACCACTTCGGGCAGTTCCAGCATCCGCAAACGGCGCTGCATGGCGATCTGACTGGCTTTCAGTTGCAGCTTTTCGAGGGCGTTGCGCAGGGCGATGACGGTATCGCCGTCGAGTTCGCCGCTTTCCTTTTTCAACCGCTGCTCCACCTGGTCCACGCTCATGCCGGCGTCCCAGCCGGGCGGCAAGACTGGCACGCTGGTCAACAGGTGACGATCGTTTTGGGCGTCGTTCCAGGTCAGGGCGCGCCAGCCGCCGCGCACCTTGGGATCGGCGTAGACCCACTTGATGGCCCGCACGCGCAACGGCACCGATTCGATGTTCTTGCCGACCTTGAGGTTGCCGTCCTGGGGGAAGTCCACCAGTTCCAGGTGGGCCTGCCGGGGCCAGATGGTGTTGCGGACCTGGATATTGCGCTCGAACCAGATGGACGCCACGTTGTTGAAGTGCTGGAAGAACGGGCCGAAACCCGCCGGCTGCTTGGCGGCCATGCCGTACAGGGCGAACAACAGGTAGGCGGCGAAATAGCAGCCGACCGTCAGCCCCAGCACGAGCAGGCCGTAGCGCTGCAGCCGTTTCCAGTTGAACGCCTCGTTGACGGGCAGCTGGTCCACCGCGCGGGCGGCGTCCTGGATGGTCATGTCGATCATGACCTGGGAGAAGCCGTACTTCTCGCCCGATTTCGGATCGGCCAGCTCGACGGCGGTGATGAGCCGGTCGCCGAGGAATTGAGGGAAGCGCCGTTCCAGCACCAGGGCCAAGGCGGCGTTGCGGAACTCGCGAGTCAGCCGCAGCACCACCTTGACGGCCACCACCGCCAGCAAGCCGGCGATCAGCACGACCAGCATGCCGACGCGCAGGCTGCGGGCGTCTTCCAGGACTTCCACCCAGTCGAGGGTGAACGCCTTGAAGAAGCCGTAGTCGAGGATCAGGCCGATCCAGAACCACAGCGCCAGGTAAAGCAGCAGCACGGCAGCGCCTTCGATGGTGACGTAGAGCCGGATATAGCCGCGCAGCTTTTCCAGCGGATCGCACACCTTGCGATGCAAGTCGGCGCGGCTGGTGTCGTTCAGGGTCGGCGTCGGCAGGGTTGCGGTAGACATATCGTTGTCCTTGGTCGGTAGTCCGAGTCTGTTCCGAAACCCCGCGAAGCCGCAAGCGGAGTCGCACACGCTTGCGGCTTCGCGAAGGATCAGGCCAGCTTCAACAGTTTCCGGGTCAGCCATTCCAGCGACAGCAGGCCGATGACCACCAGCATCACCAGGCCCACGGGGCCGCGGACGCCGAGCATCGAGAACTGCGGGCCGGTCGGCCAGAGGTCCTGGATCGGCCCCCGGCTGCGCTGCTCGCGGTGCTCGCCTTTGATGTAGTCGGGAATGATTTTCGCCGAGCGGAGATCGAAGTACAACTTGGTTTCGTCGTCCTTGCCGGTATCGGCGGGCGGCGCTGCTTCCCCCTTGGTCTTGTCGGGGGTCGGCGGCGTGCTGCGCAGCTTGGCTTTCAACTCGCTCTTGGCCGTGTCGCCCAGGCGCAGGTCGGCCACGGTGCCGGCCAGCTGGGTCCGCAGCAGGCCGAAGTCGGGCCGGACGTTGTCCATTTCCGGATTGGATTCGCGGACGATAAACTTGCGGCGGATAACTTCGCTGGAACCGGGAACCTGCAGTTCCAGCTGCCACTCGCCCGGGGTGTTCACCAGAAAACGTCCCTGAAAGCGGCCGGCCCACTCGCCTTCGCGCATGGGCGTCAGCTTCATCGGGTTGGGCGTGACGTTCGCACCCTGCGGGGGGACGATCTTCATTTGCGGCTCGGCCGTCGCTGGCAAGAAGTCAAGATTCGGTCCGAAGAGCGGCACCGTGGGCCGGACATAGGATCCGACGGTATACGTCGAGCCGATGTTGATCTGGCCGCGGCGCGATTGCCGGGTCTGGGTGCCGGAGGCGGCGAACCGGCCCAGCTTGGTCCAGAAGCGTTCGTGATACAGCTCCTTGAAGAGCCGCAGGCGCCACAACTCGCCGGAACCGACCCAGATGGTCTTGCCCTTGCCGTAAGGCATCGTGACCACGTAGGGCATCGGCTCGGTGGAGTTGTCTTCCTTGGTGATGAACGCCTGCGGGTCGGCGAAGGTGGCGACTGTGGTGGCGGTCGGCTTGACGGTCTTGATGGGGTAGTAGCTGAAGATGCCCCGCAGCGGCGGGTCGCCCGCGCCGAAGAAGTCCTTCCAGCCGTCGAGCAACTCTTTCTTGTCCTCGTCGATCTTGAGGTAGTCGCTCTCGGCGCTGGCGCCGGGGAAGTTGAGCCGCCAGGGCTTGGCGGTGGTCCGCTCGACGCCGAGGCCGGCCAGCCGGCTGTCCTCGACGCGGACGGGCGACAGGTCGATGACCGGCCGCAGCCGTTCGACGTTGCCGCCGCGCGCCAGCTGGAACGTATGGATCGGCCCGCCGACGATAATCAGCCCGCCGGCTTGCAGATCGACCCACTTCTGCAGCAGCACCAAGCTTTCGAGCGGCACTTGCAGCCAGTCGGGGTCGAAGGCGATGATGAGGTCGTACTGGGCCAGGTTGTAGTACTTGTCTTCCGCCTTCTCGGTCGGATCGTCCTCGACGCGCAGGAAGCTCGGGAAGGTCTTGAGCAGCCGTTCCTGCGGCACGTCCTGCACGCGCGCCCCCTTGGGGTCGGTGACTTGCAGGCAGACGCTCAGCTCGGCCCGCTTCTTGTCTTCTTCATTGACGAACAGCCGGCGGGCGAACTGGTACTCGCGGGTCGGGCCGCCCGCGAAGAGCAGCACCCGCAACGGCTTCTTGATGATCTGCGTAACGGCAGGCTCGCCGACGTGCTCCTTCTTCGGCTCCGGCTCGCCCTTGGCCTTGGGGATGCGGGCGATGAACTTATATTCGCCTTCCTGGAACTCCGGCTTGCCGGCGGCCGCGGCCGACCGCAGCACGGTGAACTCCTCGGAAACCGGATCGATGATCCATTCGAGCGTGCCGTGCGGCAGGCCGCCGCCGACCGCCTTGAACTTGCCGGTCTTGGTCAGCTGGAGCGCGGGCGTCTTGGGATCGCCCGGCTTGTAGATATCGAGCGTGGCGGTGAATTCCTTGTCGGCCTGGCCCTCGCCGTCCACTTCCAGACGGACCATGAACTTGTCGTCGGGCGGCGCCTGCTCGGGCGATTGCGTGTCGGTGATGCGGGTGTTGACCTGTTCGCGGACCTCGCCGACGCCGATGGCGAAGAGCGGCACCTTCATGTTCGCGGCCCGGCGGCGCAGCTCCTCGTAGGTGGAGGGCGACCCTTGATTGCTGTGGCCGTCGCCGATGACGATGATGCCCGCCAGCATGTTGGTCGATTCGCGGGCCAGGGCGGTCAGCACCGAGTCGCCGTAGTTGCTGCCGGTGAGCAGGTCGCGGCGCAGCAGGATGCGCTTCTCGACGCGCGCTTTCTTGCCGTCGAACTTTTCCTTGTCTTCCGGACTCAGCTTCTTCTTGTTGCCGACGAAGGTGTCCGGCGTTTCGGGCAGCTGCTTCACCTCGAAGGAAGCGTTCTTCACCCACTCGGTGGCCCATTCGGGCGTGCCGGGCTTGCCGGCCTCGAAGCCTTCGCTGTTGGAGACGATCGCCTGGCCTTCCTCGCTCAGCCCGTCCATGAACCATTGCTTGAAATCGAGCTTGGCCCAGGCGGCCCAATCGGCGTTGGTCCACGGCTTGGCGTCCGGCTTCAGTTCCTTGTATTCCTCGTCGAGCTTGCCGCCGAAGTTGTAGACGACCACCGGGTTGTTCTTCAGGATGCTCTTGACGAAAGCCTGGTCCTTGTCGTTCAGGAGGGCCATGACCTGGTCGAGCCGGGTCTGCGGCAGGGGCTTGCCTTCCTCGGCGACCACGTCGGCCTGGTTCATGCTGCCGCTGACGTCCAGCAGCAGCAGGACGCGGGAACGCGACTCGCTCTTTTCCCAGGTCTGCAAGGCGGGCAGCAGGAAGATGCCGGCCAGCAGCAGATAGACGGAAAAACGGGCCACGCCGAGGAAGGTGGCCCAGGCCCAGCCGACCGCGCCGGCGTCGCGAATGTACATCCAGACGACGTAGACCAGCCCGAAGCCGAGGACGGCGATCAGGGTGGGAATCCAGAACATGCCCGGATCGACTTCCAGGTACTGGGCGCGGGGCGCTACCCGGCCCGCCAGGAACGAAGCCACCAGCGCGGGCAGGAACAACACGGCCACCACGATGGCATTTTCCAGCCGGAACGGCCGCTTCCGGACGAAATGGCGCACCGCCAACACTGCCACGCCGATCAGCGGCGGAATGAACAGCAACGTCAGCCAGAAGGCCCGGCCGGAGATTTCCTTGCCGCCGAAGGGGATCGGCGCGAACAATTGCACGGATTCGGTCAAGCGGCGGAAGACGAACTTGGTTTCCACGCCTTCGGTCGCCTGGGCGGCGGCGATGAACTTGACGAAGCGCTGGATGCCGTAACCCAGGCCGACCAGCAGCAGGGCCAGCAGGATCATCGGCAGCACCTTGCCGGTCGGGGCCACGGAGTCGCCCGTGGCTGGCTTGGTTTCGGGCTTGGCGGGAGCAGTCGTATCGGTGGCCATGAGTCGGTTTCCTTGTTCGCTCTCGTCCTCGTTCCCAGGCTCGGCCCGAGAATGTACTGCCTTCGTCGTCCTCGTTCCCAGGCTCTGCCTGGGAACGCACTGCCTTCGAGGCTCTGCCTCGATTCCAGGGAGCCGCGCTTGCCACACAGTTCGGCAAGTCGGGGGTGGGCGAGGCGGAGCCTCGCGATTTGCGTTCCCAGGCAGAGCCTGGGAACGAGTTGTTTAGACGTTCTGCGGCCGCATCGCGCCCGCCGGCATGGCCGCTTCGTTGCCCTTCAGGTGGAAGCTCAGATGCACGGCCAGGGCTTGTTCCAATACCAGGACGAGCAGGAAGAGCAGGAACAACCAGGGGTATTCGGAAAGGTCGCGCTGCTTCTGTTCCAGGTCGGTGAACTGGTCCGAAGCGCTGGTGTAGAAGCGGACGCCGGTGTCCTTTTCCCCGTTCTTGACCTTATCGACCAGCGCGTCGCGGCCGGCCCGCAGCAGGTTGCTCTCGGTATTGGTATCCACGTTGAAGGCGAAGCCGACTTGCTCGCGCTTGTCGGAAGTGGTTTCCTCGGTCTTGGGCGTGAACTCGAAGAGATACATGCCCGGCTTGACGATGTCCGGGAAGCTGAAGGCGAGCCGGCCCTGATCGACCTTGCCGCGCTGTTCGGGGGAAACCACGTCGCCCGGCTGGGTGCCCGGTTCCGCCTTGGGTTCCGGCTGGCCGGCAGCGCCCTTTTCCTTGCCTTCGGGCCGGTAGATGCGGCGCACCTTGTCCTCGAAGAGGGTCGGTTCGAGCTGGATGCCGAAGGGCTGGCCGACCAGCAGGTTCTCGTCGCTGGTGCCGGCCGTCAGCCATTTCTGCAATTCGATCATCACGACCGGGAAGGTGGCCGACACCGGGAAATCGCCGGCCCAGCTGCTCCACTTCCGGCCGATGCTGGTCATCCAGGCGATGGTCCGGCCCTTGCCGTAGGTGCCGGTGACGACCAGCGGATCGCCGTACTGCACGGTGTCGCGCAGCGTCTCGAAGCGGCCGCGCAGGTCTTCCACCTCGCGGTCGGTCTGGCCCCAGAACTCCGCCAGGTTGGGCAGGTCGGCATTGCCCGCCTGGCCCCGGTCGGTCAACATCGCTTCGATGGTGCTGGACAGCCGATGCGGCGGCTTGCCCGTCAGCACGTCGCGCAGCGCGTCGTGATAGACGCTGAAGCGCGTCCGGTACTTGTCGTAGTCCTTCTTTTCGAGGACGGTCTTGAGCTTGGTCAGCAAGTCCTGGGTCGTGTCCTTGTAGTCATCCACCGCTTGACGGTTGGGCAAGGTCGCCAGTTCCTCGGTCTTGCCGGGCGTCGGCTTCCAGCGGGAACGCTGCACCGGCCAGTGACGCTCGATGGTCAGGAACTTGAAGATGTCCTTGTAGGGAAAGACTTCCTTGAAGATCGCATGGTTCTCGTTCCGCAGGAACATCTGGTACTGCGGATCGCCGAGATTGGCGAGCAGGCGTTGTTCCTTGTCCTCCGCGCTCAGTTCGGGAGTGGCGCGGTCGGCGAGCGGCACCGGGAAGACGCCGTTGCCGTCGTTGTAGAGCTTCTTGTTGTAGAACTCCGGGTTGATGCGCTCGCCCATGAAGAAGGCGACGTTGCCGCCCTTGCGGACGTAGTTTTCGAGGGCGGCCAGCCGCTTGTCTTCCAGCTCGCGGACGTTGGCCAGGTAGATGCTCGGATACTGCTCCAGGTTCGGGCGTTCCAGGTCGGCGGGCACGCCCAGCACCAGGTCGTAGCCGGCGGCCACGCCGCGGTTGGCGTTGAACATGACGTGCAGGAAGTAGGCGTCGCCGCCTTCCTTCCGGCTGTTGGCCGGGTCGCCGTCGATCAGCAGGATCGGCACCCGCTCGCGAACCTCCACCACGGCGTAGCGGGTATTGTCGATATTCAGGCCGGTGTCTTCCGGATCGATATTCGCCGAAATCTGGTTGATGCCCAGCTGGTCGAGGTAGACGTGGAAACGAGCCTCGGTCTTCTGGCCAGGCCGCAACACGGGGATCGGCACGCTGCTGTCGGCGCGGTCCTGGCCGTTGACCTTGACCTTGACCTGGACGTTCTTGCGTTCGGTCAAGCTGTAGTTGAACAGGGTGACGACGAACTCGGTCATGCGGTTGCGGGCGGTGACGCGCGACTCCGGCCGCAAGCCGACGATGGCCAGGTTGTCGTGGTAGGGCGAATCCTTCTCGTCCGCTTTGCGCGGCGGGTCGGCGGTATCGACGAACTTGATGTGGACGTCCGCCTTGCGCATCTCGGCCAACTCGGCCAGCAGGGCTTCGCCGTTCGGCCCGCTCCAGTCGGTCTGCCGGAAGTCGCTGACCAGGTAGAGGACGCGCTGGTCCTGCGGCGTGCTCTCGAAGAGCTTGCGGGCCTGCTTGACGCCGAGCAGCAGATCGACGTGCAGGGCCGTCGGCTCGATCAGCGCCAGGCGGGCGCCCAGGTCGCGCACCGACTGGTCGTTGAGCCGTTGGTCGAAGCGCACTTCCTGCGGTTCGGTGGCCACGATGAGCTTGAGCTGCTGCGCCTTGCTGGCCTTGGCGGCGTTCTTGGCGATCTCATCGACCACCAGCCGCTTGGCTTCCTTGAAGCTATTTTTCGATTCGCCGTTTTCCAGGAACTGATCGTTCATGCTCAGGGTGTTGTCGAGCAGGATCAGGTGCTGCGAGGTCTGCGGCTGGACCGGCCCGAAGAAGACGCCGATGAAGCGGGCGACGATCAGCGCGATCAGCAGGACCAACAAAATGCGCAGCAGCAGCAGGATCAGCTGCTCGATGATCAGCCGGCGGCGGTTGCGTTTCTGCGACTTGAGCAGAAACTCCATGGCCGCCCAGCGGACGCGCTTGAAGCGCATCCGGTTGATCAGGTGGATGATGATCGGCGAGCTGACGAGCAAGCCGCCGGCGGTCATGGAAGCGGGGAACAGGAAGCTTTCAAGCATTGGTGCGCGCCTTCGCGGAGGATTTGATGGCCATGCGGTGGTGCAGGAACTTGCTCAGCACGGCGTCGAGGTAATCGCTGGTCTTGATGAGCGAGTAGTCGATGCCCTGGTTCACGCAGCCGCGCCGCACTTCGACCAGGTACTCTTCCAGGGCTTCCAGGTAGCCGTCGCGCAAGGCCCGCGGATCGCAGGTCAGTTGCGGCAGCTCTTCCATGCCCTCGAACCGGGTGGTGCCGGTGAACGGGAAGACCAGTTCGTCGTCGTCCAGCACGTGGAAGACCATCACGTCGTGCCGTCGGTGCTGGAGCATCTCCAGGCCCCGCAGCAGCGGCGGCCGGTCCACCAGCAGGTCGGAAACGAACAGGATCATGCCGCGGCTGCTGATGGTTTCGGTCACGCGGCGGAGGATTTTCTCCGGGTCGGTCTTCTCGCGCGGCTTGCTGACGTCCATCGCCTTGACGATGGCGTCGATGTGCGTGATCGCGCTGCGGCTGGGCACGACCTGCCGCACGTCGGAATCGAAGGTAATCAGGCCGACCGAGTCCTGCTGCTTCAGGAGCAAGTAGGCCAGGCAGGCGGCGGCGGTGCAGGCGTAGCTGTACTTGTTGAGCGGCCCCCGGCCGTAGTGCATCGACTCGCTGACGTCCAGGACGATCGTGCAGCGGAGGTTGGTTTCCTCCTCGAACTGCTTGATGTAGTAGCGGTCGGTCTTGGACCAGACTTTCCAGTCGAGGTGGCGGATGTCGTCGCCGGGCACGTATTCCCGATGCTGGATGAATTCGACCGAGTGGCCGAAAAACGGGCTGCGGTGCATGCCGGAGATGAAGCCCTCGACCACGTGCCGGGCGCGCATGTCGAGCCGGGAAATTCGCGCGATCGTCTCGGGATGCAGGAATCTGCGGGGGTCGTCTGCTTTGGCTGCCACGAGTATCACTCCAGTTTAGCCGCGACCCGAAGGGGAGCGCTGGCAGCGCTCGCCTCCGGCTCGCGGCTAAACGTCCAGATCGAAACTACGACGCGAAGATCTTCTTGAACCGCTCGTCCTTGGTCAGCTCGCCTTCGCGGCTGGGGGTTTCCTCGAGCAGCTTCTTGACGACCGTGTCGGTGGTGATGCCTTCCGAGGCGGCGGTGAAGTTGGTCAGGATGCGATGGCGCAGCACCGGGTAGGCCAGCGCCTGCACGTCCTCGCACTGGACGTGC
>JAGVLI010000434.1 GCA_020054355.1 Planctomycetales bacterium
GAGCGCTGCGACCCAGCGCTCGCCTCCGGCTCGCGGCTAAACGTTCGAGGAGAGTTTCGTATGCGCGCCTTCACGCTGCTGGTTGCCGCGACGCTGACCTTCACGGCGACCGCCGCCGACCTGGAAAGCCGGGTGCTGACGCATTACCTGCCGCAAGACTTGCTCGAAACCGTGGTCCGCACCGACGGCTGGACGGAAATCGAGCTGAAGGTCAAGGGAGGAGTGCGCAAGGACGACACGGTGCGCATCTGGACCGGCGGCAGCATCGACCGGGGCAACGGCGATCAACCCGGCCAAAACACCAACGGACCCATCGGGGTCGAAGCGGGCCTGGCACCGGCCGATCCCAAGTCATTGGCCCTCTCGCCGGAAGCCAAGCACGCCTTTGCCCTGCTGGTCAAGACGGAGTCGTCGGGACCGCGCGCGCCGCTGCCGGCCGGCAAGCCGCTGGAAATCAAGCTGACCCAGGACAAGGAAAAGGTCTGGATCGGCTTCAACGACGAGAAGGGCCGATTCGCGGACAACCATCTCGGCAAGGGCCGACGCCACGAACTCGATCCGCTGTGGCTGCGGGTGGAAGTGGTGCGGACCATCGTGGATTGAAAGCAGCCGGGTCTCGGTCGGCTTGTCGATCAGGCGTCCGGTTCGGCCACGGCTGCATTATGAATCCAGCAATCAAGGAAGATACAGCCGCCCGGTGCCGCGGATGTTGTCGGCGTCGAGGACATATTCGAGGAGCTTGGCCACCACTCGGTCCAGGAATGCCGGGTTGTGGTAAACGCGATCCGGCAGAGGGAGAGTGAACACGGGCAAGCTCGCCGCCGTCCCTTCGCGGCGCAACGTTGCCTCCAGGGAATTCTCGGAGTCCTCGTTGCGATTGCTGGTTAGCAGATAATGCCCCTGGGCCTGACAGAATTGCCAGACCGCATCGTCCGGAGACGCTGGATCAAGGCCGACCTCGCGGAACGTTCGCAAGGCGACATCGAGGCCGGCCGTCAATTCGCGCCACTGGGAAGATTGCATTCGCAGCCAAATGTGCGCGGCATGGCCTTCGATGTTGGCGTCAATCAGGATGACGGGCACCGTTTTTCTCCGCCAGTTTCCGCGTCATTTTTTCCCTGAGCCGAGCGACGCGCTCTTCCGTGGCGAGGTGCTCGTCGCTTTGGGCAAAAATCCCGCCCCGCGCTCGCTGCGCCGCGATGCCGCGCTGGTGGAATTCCTCGGCCTGACAATCCTTCTCCACTAGTTCCGCGTGGTGTCCTTTGACGTACTCGACCACTGCGTCGAATTGGTCGCGCGAGAGGCTTGGCATGGCCTGCTGGATGAAGTCGAAGTCGTAGCCCCGGTGCAGGTAGTAGAAGACATCCATGACGGTCAGCCGGTGGCCTTCGATCTGCGGGCCGCGACCCAATTCGACGATCCGAACCTGTTGAGTGTTCATGGCCTGACTCTTGGGCAAACAGGAAATGACTACGGACATATTATACACTATCGTTCGCCCCGCTTGCGGAGGATCTCGGCGGCTTGTGCATCACCCTTGGCCGCCGCCTTCCGAAGCCACTCAAGCGATGCACGCTCGTCTTTATCCACGCCCTGGCCATCTGCGTACATCGCTGCGAGCGAGAGCATTGAGCCTGCGTCGCCCAGTTCGGCCGCCTTGCGATACCACTTCAAGGCCTCCGCATTGTCCTTGGCAACGTGTTTCCCTTCGGAGTACGTATGGCCGAGGAGTCGCATGGCGAGAGCATTTTCCGCTGCGGCTGCTTGCTTGAGCACGGCAATTGCCTTGCCCGCATCCTGTTTGACGCCCTGGCCTGTCAGGTAGAAACCGAAAACATCCACGGCAGCTTCGGGGTGGCCCGCCACCATGGCGCGCTCGTACCACCGAAAGGCCTCCCCGGCGTCCGCCGGTACGCCCAAGCCCCGCAAGTACACAAACCCGACCAGACGCATGCCTTCAGAATGACCCAGTTCCGCGGCCTTGCGCGACCAAACCAACGCTTCGGCGAAGTTCTTTTCGGTGCCGATGCCGGCCAGGTAAACTTGCCCGAGGTTTACCATCGCAACCGTATGGCCCAGGTCAGCCGCTTGCCGCAAGAGTTTCAATCCCTTCGCTGGGTCGCGTTCAAGCCCCTCACCGCTGAAGTAAAGCTCGGCGAGGTTCGTGATGGCCCAAACGTTCTTCTTCTCAGCGCCGTGGCGAAACCACGCAACAGCCTTCGCGAGATCCTTCTCAACACCATGACCGTGGCGATAAACATGTCCGAGATTGTTCATCCCTTCAGCGCTGCCCTTCTCGGCAGCCAACCGATAGAAGCGCACGCCTTCTTGATAGCTCTGCTTGACGCCGAGACCGTGGAAATGCAGCCAGCCGATGGACGCCAGCGACGTCGGGTTCCCGTTGTCGGCGGCTTTCTGATACCACGTCATGGCCTTGCCGTAGTCGCGCTCGGTCGCCAGCCCGTCGCGGTCCATACCCCCGAGCAATTCCATGGCATGCGCGTCACCCTTGTCGGCTGCAAGCAGAAGCCAGCGACGCGCCTCCTGGAGATTGTCTTTGAGACCGACGCCGAAAAGATAGCGTTCGCCGAGTTCGGCCCGGGCTGGACCGTCGCCGGCTTCGGCCAACTTCTTCAACTCCGCCAGGGCGACCTTACCAAGCGGCCGCTCTGGATTGGGCTGAGCAATAACACTGTCAGCAACTGCACAGGACAGGAGCAAAGTAGCCAGGCCAGAAACCATGGAATTTTGCAACATGCGCATCTTGGACCTCACCTGAAGGTTTCCACCGTGCGAATTTGGATATCGAAGAGAACTACAGCATTCCGCAGCAAGTCGCTGACAGGACAACTTGACCTTGGAAGGCTGTCAACAGGATCAGCTCATTAGCCGAATCCGCTGGCAGGTCCCGGCTCGTGATGTTCGTCGCCGCTTGCTACCGTGCCCGCACATGAAACGGCCGGCCGGTGGTGGCGTACTCGTGGACGGTCTGCCCGGCGCGGTTCACTTCCATCACCTTCTGAATGTTCATGCAGGCCACGAGGTTGTTGCCGTTGGGCAGGCGCACCGCGTGGCAGGCGTCGCGCACGGGTACTTCCCAGTGGACCTTGCCGGCGCGATCCACCTCCAGCAGCTTGCCGGGGTTCATGATCGCTACCAGAAAGCGGCCGTTTGGTAGAGCGGAAACGCCGCCCCAGCCGCCGTTGTTGTTCAGCTGGATGGTCGCCACTTTCTTGCCGGCGGCGTCCAGTTCGATGACCGTGCCGCGTCCGGATATGCAGACGATATTACCGTTGGCCAGTTTGCTGGCGTCGTAGATGACGCCGCCCACGCCCGCGTTCGGGTTATGCTGGTAGACCTGCTGGCCCTGCGGCGTGACTTCCATGACCGCGTTGTAAGTGGCGATGAAGGTGTTGCCGTTGGCCAGCCGCTGGCAAGCAACCGGGTTGCCGGCCACCTTGTATTTCCAGACCGTCTGGCCTTTCATGTCGCGCTCAGTCACCATTTGCGAATTGTGCTCGGCCACCAGCACCCGGCCGCCGGGCAGCACCTGGGCGTCGATCGGGCCTTGCAGGTTGGGCATTTCCCAGCGGCTCTTGCCGTCGCGGCCGAATTCCCAGATGCGGTTGCCGGTGCCGTTGTTGCCGACCAGTTCGGACACCAGCGCCAGGCCGAAGTAACGCCCGCCTTCTTCCAGGTTCCGCAACTCCAGGGTCGGGCCGGCTTCTTTCCACCAGGCCACCCAGGCTTCATGACACTTCTTGCGGGTTTCCGCCGCGCCGTCACCCAGCGAGGCGCCTGGAGCGCGCTCGGCGGCCACCTGTTGCAATAGTCCCTCGGACACGCTGGCGTACTCCACGTCGCCTTCGCCCAGCAGGCCGACCAGCACCTCGACGGCGGGCTTTTCCCGCACGCTCAGCAGGCCCTGGGCTGCTCGCAGCCGGACGCGCGGCGAAGCGTCCTTGAGCA